>NZ_BAAAUT010000001.1:0-205265 GCF_039534085.1 Planomonospora alba | reverse complement strand
GATCGTGGCCACGCCCGACCCCTGGGAAGGACCCATTAGTGAGCGACACCACCGTCGAGACCCTGGCCAAGCTCCGCCCGGTAGGGCGGCCGCCGGCCCCGCCCCCGCCGCCGGACGTCCCGCCCACACCCCGCCCCGGCCCCGCTCCAGGACCTCCCGGGCTCCCCGGCCTCCCCGCCCCGCCCGTCTCCGCCCTCCGGACGCCCCGCCCGCGGGCGCCCCGCCCGGCCCGCGCGGCCTCGCACCCTTCCGCGTCCCGCGCCACCGATCGAGGGATGTACGGGGGTGACGGGTTATGCCCATGTGGCAATAGGGTTTACGGCCTATGCCCGGGAACGTAGATAATGATGTGCGTAAGCCGCTTTTTCGGCTGCTCGCCGTCGGCTGCCTGGCCATGCTCCTGGTCGGCGGCAGCACCGTGGTGAGCCTCCCCGCCACCCCCGCTCCGTCCGCCGCCCCGCCCGGGCCCGCCGCCTCCCTCCCGGCGGCGACTCCCCGGCAGGCCGCGGCGCCCCTGCCGGTCACGGCCTCCCCGCAGGTCACCGCGCCCCCGGATGCCGCGGCCTCCCCGCAGGCCGCGCTCCCCCCGCCGACGGCGGCCGGCGGGCCGACCCCCGCGCCCCCGGCGATGGTCACCCCCACGCCGCCCCCGGGGCCCGCGCCCGAGGCGGAGCGCGCCCACCTGCTCGCGAACGGGCGGCGGCAGCCGGAGAAGGTCCGGGTGCCGCGCTCCGCGAGCGGCCGCTACACCGTCGTCCGCGGCGGGGCGGCGCCGCCGCGGCGCAAGGGGAAGGTCGTCCGCTACATGGTCGAGGTCGAGAAGGGGCTCCCGTTCGACCCGGAGGAGTTCGCCGCCGAGGTGCACCGCATCCTCAACGACCCGCGCGGCTGGGGGTACCGCTTCCGCCGCGTGTCGCGCGGCCCGGCGCGGATCCGCGTCTCGCTGTCCAGCCCGGCCCTGACGGACCGGCGCTGCCTGCCGCTGCGCACCATGGGCGAGCTGTCCTGCTGGAACGGCGGGCGGGCGGTCATCAACGCGGTGCGCTGGAACCAGGGCGTGCCGGGATACGGCCGCGACGTGGCCTCCTACCGGGAGTACGTGATCAGCCACGAGGTCGGCCACGGCCTCGGGCACGGCCACGTGCCCTGCCCCGGCCCCGGCCGGCGCGCCCCGGTCATGCTCCAGCAGACCAAGTCCCTGTACGGCTGCCGCCCCAACCCCTGGCCCTTCCCCGGGCGGCGCTGACCGCCCCGGACCTCCACCCGGGGGAGGGCGACGGCGTCCCCGCCGCGCCCTCCCCCGGACCGCCTCCGGGCGGGGCCCGGGCCCCGGCGGGCCGCCCGCGCGGGCGGAGACCCGCCGCGGCGCGTCCGGCGGGCAGAGACTCCGGCAAGGACCGGCGTGCTTGCGGCGGTCGCGGCGGGCATCGGCTATACGGTGACCGCGTGACTGCATTCCGTGACATCCTCCTGCGCAGGGCCGAGGGACGGCGCATCTCGGCACCCCGCAGGCTTCACGAGCTGGACGCGCTCCGCGGCTTCGCGCTGTGCGGGATCATGGTGGTCAACACCTGGCAGCACACGTGCGACCGCCTGGCGCATCCGGCGCGCAACACCGTCGACTGGACCATCGACAGCCTGTTCCAGGCCAAGTTCTTCCCGATCTTCTCGCTCCTGTTCGGCATGAGCCTCGTGCTGTTCCTCCGCTCCGCCGAGAACCGGGCCGAGCACCCCCGCCTGGTGCTGCTGCGCAGGCTGGCGGTGCTGGCCTGCTTCGGCGCCGCGCACCGGGTGGTGAACCCCGACGAGGTGCTCCTGCCGTACGCGGGGTTCGGCGCGATGGTGCTGCTGCCCGCGTCGTTCCTGCCGGACCTGCTGGTGCTGGCGGCCGGGGTCGGCGCGACCGTCTGGGGGGTCGGCCACGGCGGCGGCGGGGCCCTGGTCAGCGGGCTGTTCCTGCTGGGGATGGCCGCGATGGAGTTCCCGCTCTCCGAGCGGCTGCTGGCACCCGCCTTCCTGGTCAGCACGGTGCTGGCGGGAGTGCTCGTCTACCTGTGGATCGCCTCCTCGACCGGGAGCGCCCTGTTCTTCCGGGGCGCGTACACCGCGAGCGGGCTGGCCTGCTCGGCGGCCTACGGCACCGGGCTGCTGCTGCTCCTGCGCACCCGCCTGCGCGAGGCGCTGATGCGGGTCCTGACCCCGCTCGGCCGGATGGCGCTGACGAACTACCTGCTCAGCACGGCGGCCATCCTGGGCACGCTGCCGCTGCTGGTCGCCGACCCGACCCGGCTGTCGGTGCCGGCGCTGGCGGTGGCCGTGCTGGCCGCGCAGGTCGTCTTCAGCCGCTGGTGGCTGGCCAGATACCGGTACGGCCCGGTGGAGTGGCTGTGGCGCTGCCTGACCTGGCTGGAGCGGGTCCCGAACCGCCGGGCCGCGGTGCCCGCCTGACCCCGCCCGATCCCGCCCGGCCCTGCCCGGTCCCCCCTCGGCCCGTGCGGCGCCCGCTCCGGCCCGCCCGGCGGCGTTCAAGCCTTCCCGTGCAGGAATTCACCTGCTCCAGGCGGTACCCCCGCGCCCGGCCGGGGTAGGCGATCCGACATGCGCTATCACGCACTGGCCACCGACTACGACGAGACCCTCGCCTCGGAGGGCCGCGTCAGCGACGAGACCGTGGACGCGCTCGAGCGCCTGACGCGCTCCGGGCGGCGGCTGATCCTCGTCACCGGACGGGAACTGGACGACCTCCACCGGGTCTTCGACCGGCTCGACCTGTTCGACCGGGTCGTCGCCGAGAACGGGGCGGTGCTGTACCGCCCCGCCGACCGGACGAGCGTCCCGCTGGCGGAGGCGCCGCCCGAGCGGTTCGTCGAACGCCTGCGCGAGCGGGGCGTGGACCCGCTCAGCGTCGGCTCGGTGATCGTGGCCACCCGGGAGCCCCACGACGACACCGTCCTGCACGCCATCCGCGACCTCGGCCTGGAGATGCAGGTCGTCTTCAACAAGGGCGCGGTCATGGTCCTGCCGTCGGGGGTCAACAAGGCCAGCGGGCTGGCCGCCGCGCTCGCGGAGCTCGGGGTCTCGGCGCGCAGCACGGTCGGCGTGGGCGACGCCGAGAACGACCACGCCTTCCTGGTGTCCTGCGAGTGCGCGGTGGCGGTGGCCAACGCGCTCCCGGCGGTCAAGGAGCACTGCGACCTGGTGACCGGGCAGGACCGCGGCGGCGGCGTGACCGAGCTGATCGACCGGATCATCGAGGACGACCTGGCCGGGACGGACCCGCAGCGGCACCACGTGCTCCTGGGCACCGGCGCCGGCGGCGAGGTCCGCCTCCCCCCGTACGGCCTGCGCCTGCTGGTCACCGGTCCCTCGCACAGCGGCAAGTCCACCGTCACCGGGGCGCTGCTGGAGCGGGTCGCCGAGGCGGGCTACCAGTACTGCCTGATCGACCCGGAGGGCGACTACACCGACGGGATCAAGGACGCGATCGTGCTCGGCGACGCCCGGCGCGCGCCCACCGAGGAGGAGATCCTCCAGGTGCTCAAGGACGTCCGGCAGAGCGTGGTCGTCAACCTGCTGGGCGTCTCCCTCGACGACCGGCCGGGCTTCTTCGAGTCGTTCCTGCCCCGCCTGGCGGCGGTCCGCTCCCGGCACGGCCACCCGCACTGGCTGGTGGTCGACGAGGCCCACCACATGATGCCCCAGGGGTTCGGGCTGGACTCGGTGGACCTGCTGCGGGACATGGGGGCGCTGCTGATGGTCACCGTCCACCCCACGGCGGTCAGCGAACCGGTCCTGCAGACCCTGAACGCGCTCGCCGTGGTGGGCGAGGACCCCGGTGAGGCCCTGGGCTCCTTCGCCCGCGTCACCGGGCAGGCCCTGCCGGGCGAGGAGTACCCCGACCTGCCGACCGGGGAGCTGCTGCTGTGGCGGCACGGCGGCGAGCCCGTCCGCCTGGAGCTGACCCCGCCCGCCGAGGAGCGCCAGCGGCACCGCCGCAAGTACGCCGCCGGCGACGTCGGGGAGGCCAAGAGCTTCTACTTCCGGGGCCCGCACGGGGCGCTGAACCTGCGGGCCGAGAACCTCGTCATGTTCTGCCGCATGGCCGACGGCGTCGACGAGGAGACCTGGCTGCACCACCTCCGCCGGGGCGACTACTCCACGTGGCTGGCCGAGCAGGTCAAGGACGAGGAGCTGGCGGCGGAGGTGGCGCGGATCGAGCGGGACCCCGGGGACTCCGTCGACGACGCCCGGCGCCGGGTGCGCGAGCTGATCGAGGAGCGCTACACCGCCCCCGCCGGCCCGGCCGGGGACTCCTGAGCCCCGGGCCCGGGTGCGCCGCGCCCCGGCCCGGGCCGCAGGTCACCGCTCACCAACCCGTCGAGGACGAGCCCGTGGAGCAGCTCGCCCGCCTCCCCGGCCCGGCGGAGCGCCCCGGCGAACAGCTCCAGCTCGCGGAAGAGGCGGCCGTAGCGCCGCTGCTCGGCGAGGGGCAGCCGGGGCAGGAGCGTGCGGCGCGCGTCCACCCGGGAGACTCCCGAGGCGGCACCGGGGGCCCTCCTCGCCGAGGCCCGCAGGAAACCCGCGACGAAGTGGGGGTCGAAGGACTCCGGGTCGGGCCGGATGAGGAGCAGCTGAGGACCGAGCGCGGTCTCCGCCTCGACCACCACGGCGGCCGGAGTCCGGCCCGCGACCGGGACGACGACGTCCCCGGGCCGGGCGACCACCAGGTCCGGACCGCCGGCGGCGGTGCCCGTCGGGGCCCGTCCCAGGACCACGTCCTCGGCGGTCAGCAGGGCCAGGTCCCCCTCCCCCCGCTCCGCCCGCGCCGGGGTCGGCACGATGCGCAGCGCCCCCGTCCTGGCCAGCTCGCCCAGCGGGACCGCGGGGAAGGAGTGCTCGCGCGGGGAGTCGGCGACCGAGGGGATCAGGCGGGTCAGCTCGGCGACCGCCGCGAGCAGCTCGTCGGCGGTCCGGCCGGCGACCCCTGGGCCGGCGGCCCGCCGGAGCAGGTAGCGGCCCGGGGTGAGGTCCACGTCGTCGTCGAGCAGGTCGATGACGGGAACGGCGCGCCCGCCGCCCGCCGTCTCCCGCTGCGGGTCCTCCATGAAGGCGCGCCAGGCCGGCACCACCGCCTCCCGCGACTCGGTGGCGTCGACCATCAGCACATGGGAGGGGATCCGGTCGCCGAGGTCCGGCCGGCGCAGCAGCCACAGGTGGGGCGGCATCGCCGACTGGGGGGCGGAGCCGGGCGGCAGGGCCACCACCGCGCGCAGCGCCCCCGTCCGGATGAGCTGGGAGCGGATCCGCCGGCCGGACCTGCGGCTCGCCGCGGCCGGCGGCATGAGGACGGCCACCTGCCCGCCCGGCCTGGCGTGGGCCAGGCAGTGCTGGACCCAGGCCAGCTCGGACTCGCCGCGCGGCGGCAGGCCGTACTGCCAGCGCGGGTCGCCGGCCAGCTCCTCGTACCCCCAGCCGCGTTCGCCGAACGGCGGGCTGCACAGCACGGCGTCGGCCTGCAGGCACGGGAAGGCGTCGCCGGTCAGGGCGTCGCCCCGCCGGACGTCGGCGGCGATGCCGCGCACCGCCAGCCGGGCGCTCGCCAGCCGGGCGGCGTCGCCGTCGCGCTCCTGGCCCACCGCCCGCACCGTCCCGGCCCCGTCCCCGGCGGCGATCAGGAGTCCGCCGTGGCCGCAGGACGGGTCGAACACCTCGCCGGAGCGGGGCCCGACGAGCGCCGCCATGAGCCTGGCGACCTCGGGCGGGATGACCTGCACGCGGCGCGAGTGGGCCTCGGTGTAGCGGGTGTAGAGGAACTCGACGGTCTCCGCGGGGCCCCGGCTCTCCGCCAGGGCCGCGGTGGCGCGGATCAGCGGGACGTCGCGGCGGTCGGCCACCAGGTCGGGCAGCGCGTCGGCGACCTCGGAGTCGTCGGCCTGCAGCAGCTCGGTGAGCCTGCGGTGCGCGACGGCCGCCGCCAGCCGGCTGACGAGGGACAGCAGCCGCAGGTCGTCGGCCGAGTTGCGGACCTTCTGCCAGAGCAGCTCGTCCTCGGGCAGCGTCTGCAGCTTGCCCTGGGCGCGCAGCCAGGACTCGACCTCGGTCAGGGAGAACAGCGGGCTGGACGCGGTGCCGCCGACCGGTCCGGGGAAGTCGCTGAACCGGCGGCGCCAGTTGCTCACCGCGGCCCGGCCGACCCCCGCGAGCCTCGCGATGTCCCCCGCGGTCACCGTCGCCCCGTGCTCCGTGGCCACTCCCACCTCCGTCAGGTCGCCGACGTCCCGGACCGGCCGATCCGCGGCGGCGCGGCACCGTGCCGTCCCGGATCCCGGACGGCGGAGAAAAGAGCCGGTCACCGTCCTCTCGCCTTTCCGGTCCGGATTACATCCGGAATGTACCGGTCCAGAATCATCCGTGTCGCACTATGCGGTACGTATCTCTGTTTTTCCTCCGAATGTTCCTCCGTTCACCGGGGGCGGTCCAGGGCCCCGGACGGCCCGCCCGCCGCCCGCCGACGGGCCGGCGGGCGGGGAACGGGCGGCCCGGCGGACGGAGGCCGGGGGGACGACGGGGAGGGGACGCCGAGGCGGCCGCGGGGCCGGTTGCCGCCGCGACCGCCCTCCCCGCGGCCGCGCCGCGGGGTGCGCCGCCTACTTGATCGAGCCCGCGGTCAGGCCGCCGACGACCTTCCGCTCGATGAGCGCGAACAGGATGATGACCGGGATGGTGGCGATCACCGAGCCGGCGAACAGGTTCTGCCAGTCCACCTGGTACTGGCCGATGAAGGAGTTCAGCGCCACCGTCAGCGGCTGGTTGGCCGGGGTCGTGGTGAGCGTCAGGGCGACGACGAACTCGTTCCACGCCGCGATGAACGTGAAGATCAGCGCGGTCACCACACCGGGCATCGCCAGCGGCAGGGTGACCCGGAACAGCGCGCCGAACCGGCCGTTGCCGTCGATGAACGCCGCCTCCTCCAGTTCGCGCGGGATGGAGGAGAAGTAGGCGTTGAGGATCCACACCGCGAACGCCAGGTTGAAGCCGCCGTTGACGAGGATCAGCGCCCAGACCGAGTCGACCAGCCCGAACTGGTAGAACTCCCGGTAGATGCCGACCAGCATGGCGGTGGGCTGGAACATCTGGGTGATCAGCACCAGGATCAGGAACGCCGTCCGGCCCCGGAAGTCGTGCCGGGCGGTGTAGTACGCCGCGGGCAGCGCCACCAGCAGCACCAGGACCGTGGACCCGGCGGCGACCTGCAGGGTGACGCCCAGGTTCTGGACCAGCCCGCCGGTCCAGAAGTTCGTGAAGTTCGACCACGCGAACGCCGACGGCAGGAACGTCGCCTCGCGCAGCTCCTCCTGCGGGCGGAGCGCGGTGAGGATCATCACCAGGTAGGGGAAGAGGAAGACGAACGCGACGAGGTAGGCGCCCGCCGCGACGACCACGGTCCTGAGCGACGGGAGCCGGCGCGCCGGCGCGGGGGCCGGCGCCGCCGCCGGGCGCCGCACCGGCGCGGCGGAGGCGCTTTCGGTGACGGTCATGAGACCTCCGTCCTCCACTTGCTGACCTTGAGGAAGACGACCGTCAGGACGATCACCATTCCGAAGTTGACGACGGACATGGCCGCCGACTCGCCGATGTCGGAGCCCTTGAGGATGTACATGAAGATGGTCGAGGTGGCCGTGGAGTAACCGGGCTGGCCGTGGGTCATGGCCCAGATGATCGGGAAGCTGTTGAAGACGTTCATCACGTTGATGAGCGTCGCCACGACCAGGGCGGGCCGCAGCAGCGGCAGCGTGATCGACCAGTAGGTGCGGAGCCTGGAGGCGCCGTCCATCTTGGCCGCCTCGTAGACGTCGGAGGGGATCGCCGACAGCCCGGCCAGCAGCGCGTAGGTGGTGAACGGGAGCGAGACGAAGACGGCGACGAAGATCAGCCAGGGCATCGCGCTGCCCGCGCTGCCCAGCGGGTCGGCGTCGGCGCCGCCGAGCGCGTCCAGCAGCCCGAGGCGGTGGCGGATCATGTTGATCAGGCCGACCTCGGGGTCGAGCATCCACTTGAAGATGATCGCGGTCATCAGCACCGAGGCCGCCCACGGCGCGATCAGCGCCCAGCGGGCGATGCGCCGGCCGGGGAAGCGCTGGTTGAACAGCTGGGCCAGGCCCAGGGAGAGCACCACCGTGATGGCCACCACCGCGACCACCCACAGCAGGCTCCGGGCCATGACCCCGCCGAAGTCCGGCTCCGCGAAGAGCTTGGTGTAGTTGTCGAACCCGTTCGATCCCTGGACCACTCCGAAGCGGCTGATCTTCAGGAACGAGGACTGGACCATCACCACGACCGGCCAGACGACCACGACGCCGATCAGCACCACGGCCGGGCCGATCCAGGCCAGCGGGGCCAGCGCGCGCATTCCCCGGCCCCGGGCGAATGTCTGCTGCATACGTCCTGCTTTCGAGGGGGTGCCGGATGCGGCGCGCGCGGGTCGCGCGCGCCGCATCCGGTCACCGGCTGGTCGGTCCGGGGCTACTTCGCCGTGGCGGTCTTCTGGATCGCCCCGAGGATCTCCTTCGGGTCGCCGTCGATCGCGTTGCCGATGGTCTGCTTGATCTGCGTGTTCACCTCGGACCACTTCGGGTCCTGGAAGGGGTAGAACGTCGCGTTGGGCAGCGCGTCCAGGAAGGGCTTGAGCTTCTCGTCCGACGACAGCTTCTCGATGCCGGACTTGGTCACCGGCAGCAGCTTGTAGGTGTCGCTGATCTTCTGGGCCGCGGTGCCGCCGTAGAAGAAGTCGAAGAACTTCTTGATCTCCTCCTTGCGGCCGTTCTTGTTGAACGCCATGATCCAGTCCTGGACGCCGAGCGTGGTGTCGAGCGGCCCGTTCTTGCCCGGGATGGGGGCGACCCCGAAGTTCGTCAGGCCGCCCTTCTCGAAGATCGGGATCGACATGGGGCCGCCGTTGACCATGCCGACCTTGCCCGCGGCGAAGTCGGCCCAGACGTCCTTGCGGTTCTTGGTGCCGGGGTTGGGGGTGGTCAGCCCCGCCTCGGCCAGGCCCTTGAGGTAGGTGAAGGCCTCGACGTTGGCCGGGGAGTCGATCGCCCAGTTGCCGGAGGCGTCCTTGTAGCCGCCGCCGTTGCCCATGAACCACAGGAACGACTCGGCCTGCGCCTCCTCGTTGCCGAGCGGCAGGCCGAACGGCTGGGAGACCCCGGCGGCCTTCAGCTTCTCGGCCGCGGCCTTGAGCTCGTCCCAGGTCTTGGGCGCCTCGGCGATGCCGGCCTTGTCGAACAGGTCCTTGTTGTAGAACAGGGCGCGGGCGGAGGAGACGAACGGGATGCCGTAGCCGACCCCCTCGACCTTGCCGAACTCGGCGAACTTCTCCAGCAGGTCGGCGGAGGTCTGCGGCGACAGGACCTCCTCGGTCTTGTAGAGCAGCCCGTCCTTGACGAAGCCGGAGTAGTCGCCGGTCTGCAGGATGTCGGGCACCTGCCCGTTCTGCACCATGGTGGCGACCTGCTTGTCGATGTCGTTCCAGTTGATGACCTGGACGTCGATCTTGATGGCCGGGTTGGCCGCCTGGAACTCGTCGACGACGCCCTTCCAGAACTTCTCGCCGCTGTTGTCGGCGGTGGGGCCGTCGCCGTAGTCGGCGGCGACCATCTTCAGCGTCACCGCGCCGCCGTCCGCCCCGTCGCCGCCCGAGGCGGAATCGGTGGAACCGCAGGCGCTCATCACCAGCGCGGCGGCCAGGCCGAGCGTGACCGTGCCAACGAACCTCTTGCTCACGTACTTACCACCTTGGTCGTCTTCGGTTCGGACTGGTCCGTACCAGTTGGGGGGTGCCGAGGAGGCTCGGCGTCCTGCTGCATGCTGGACCGGAGGCGGTGGCGGCCTCGCGGCCGGGCCGCTCCTGGCCTCGGTGATGCGGACCACGTTAAGCGGCGGTGGCGCCCCGGTCTATACCGGGCGATATCGGTTTGGCAACGCCACCCCTCCGGCCGCCCTGCTGGTCTATACCAGACGACCATCGAACGTGGTGATCAATGTTCATTATTGATCTGATTTCTGGCTGATCAATCACATACGCGCAACTTCTCGGTAACCGTGCGGGGCGGCCGCCCTTCGGGGGCGGCCGCCCCGCGCCGGGGCCGCGCCCGCGACCACCTCTTCACGGCGCGCCGCGCCGGGCACTGGTAGAAAGAAGGGCGACCCGCCCTGAACCCGCGGGCGTGAGGAGCCCACCATGTTGTTCGAGCCTGACCGCGGCTCGGCGTTCAGTCTCTCCTCCGAGGCGCACGGGAGTGCGGTCGTCGTCCACGTGTCCGGAGAGCTCGACTACCGCTCAGCGCCGGTCCTGCGCGAGCACCTGAGCCCGCTCTGGGACCGGTCCGAGGTCTCCGCCCTCGTCGTCGACCTGTCCGCGGTGGCCTTCTGCGACTCGGTCGGGCTGGGCGAGCTGGTCGAGGCCCTGCAGCGCAGCGAGTCCCGCGGCATGCGGCTGATGCTCGCCGGGGTGCAGGGGGTCCTGGCCCGGGTCCTGTCCATCACCGGGCTGCGCAAGGCCTTCGAGATCCATCCGGATCCCGGCGCCGCCCTCCGCCGGGCCGCCGAGGGCGCCAGCCCGGCGCCGTGAGGGACCGCACCGGACCCCGCGTCCCCCATGTGAATCCGGTACACCCCTGTCCTGGATCGACCGAGCTTCACGTGGTGGGATACGTTTACCTCCGTACGGGGTGTGCTGGGACGAGCTGACGGAGACCGGCGATGACAGGCGACGAGGCGACCGTCACCGCGGCCGACATCGCGCGCATGGCGGGGGTCGGCCGGGCGGCCGTGAGCAACTGGCGGCGCAGGCACGAGGACTTCCCCGAGCCCGTGGGCGGCACCGCCACCAGCCCGGCCTTCTCCCTGCGGGCCGTGGAGGCGTGGCTGCTGGCCCAGGGCAAGGTCGAGGAGCTTCCGCTGCGCGAGCGCGCCTGGCAGCGGATCCGCGCCACCGCCGACGACCTGCGGCTCGGCGAGGTCGTCGCCGAGGTCGCCGAGCTCCTGCGCGGCCGGGGGGCGCCCCGCCTCGTCCCGCCCGCCGTCCGGGAGCTCGCCGAGCGGTACGCCGCGGAGCAGGGGACCGGCGAGGCCGTCCGCTTCCTCCTCGACCGCTACGCCGACGTGCACTCCCGGCGCCTGACCGAGACCCCTGCGGAGGTCGCGGAGTTCATGGCCCGGCTGGCCGGGCCCGGCGTGCGCACGGTCCTCGACCCGGCCTGCGGGCTCGGGGTCCTGCTGGCCGCGGTGGCCGGCGCCGAGCACGCCTACGGCCAGGAGCACGACCCGGCCCTCGCCCGCCTGGCGCGGTCCCGCCTGGCCCTGACCGGGACGGACGGCGAGGTCAGGGCGGGCGACTCCCTGCGCGAGGACGCCTGGCCCGGCGTGGCCGTCGACGCCGTCGTGTGCCACCCGCCGTTCAACGAGCGCAACTGGGGGTACGGCGAGCTGGCCGGGGACCCGCGCTGGGAGTACGGCCTGCCGCCCAAGACGGAGTCCGAGCTCGCCTGGGTCCAGCACGCCCTGGCCCACCTGGCGCCGGGCGGCGTCGCGGTGCTGCTCATGCCCGCCATCGCGGCCGCCCGCCGCTCGGGCCGCCGCATCCGCAGCAACCTGCTGCGCCGCGGGGCGCTCCAGGCCGTCATCGGCCTGCCCGCCGGGACGGCCACCGGCACCGGGCTGCCCGTGCACGTCTGGGTGCTGCGCAGGCCCCCGGCCGGGGCCCGCACGCCCTCGCGTGTGCTGATGGCCGAGGTCGGCCCGCAGAGCTTCGGCACCGTCGCCGAGCTGTGGCACGCGTTCCGGCGGGACCCGGAGGCCGGGCTCGACCGGCCCGGCGAGAGCCGTACGGTCCCGATCATCGAGCTGATCGACGAGGAGATCGACGTCACCCCCTCCCGGTACCTCGGGACGGCCGAGCAGGTCTCGGCCGACGGCTACCTCGCCTTCCGCGGGCGCCTGTCCGACCGGCTCGGACGGCTCGCCGCGCTGGTCCCCGAGGCCGTCCCCGGCCCCGGCCGGGAGCTGCCGCCGGTCGCGCTCGCGGAGCTGGAGCGGACCGGGGCGCTGGTCCTGCACCAGGCGGGGCGCTTCGAGGTCGGGGGCACGGGCGAGCCCGTCCTGACCGACCGGCAGGTCTTCGACGGCGGGCCGCCGCAGACGCGCACGGACCCCGCCGGCCGCGTCAGGATCGAGCCGGGGGACGTGGTGGTCGCCACCCGGGGGGGCGCGCTGGCCACCCTGGTGGCCGAGGAGCGCGGCCTGCTCCTGGGACCGCGGCTCACCCTGCTCCGGCCCGACCCCGACCGGCTCGACCCGTTCTTCCTCGCCGGGTTCCTGCGCGCCCTCTCCTCGCCCTCCGCCGGCGGCACGCAGTCCGGCCCGACCCGGTTCGACCCCCGCCGGGCCCAGGTGCCGCGCCTGGCCCCGGACGAGCAGCGCCGCTACGGCGACGCCTTCCGGCGGATCTTCGCCTTCGAGGCCGAGCTGCGGCAGCTGGCCGAGGAGGGCGGCCTGGCCGCGGCCGCGGTCTCCCGCGGCCTCGCCACGGGGGCCCTCGCCCCTCCCCCCGCGGGCTCCTGAGCGGCGGGAAAACCGGTCGCGCCACCGGGAGGGCGCGGCCGATACTGATCATCGTCATCGACCGCCCGGCGACCGCCCGGTGACCGTCGCGGCCGCGGGGCCCCCGCCGCCGCGCACGGAGCCGGCCGGGCACGGGCCCGCAGGTAGGAGGAGCCGCCCATGCCAGCCGTCCCGCCGCCGGACCTCCCGCCGGACGCACCGGGCCCCGCCGGGCCGCCGGCACCCGCCGTCTCCTGCGTGTTCGTCTGCCACGACGGCCGGGGCCGGATCCTGCTGGCCCGGCGCGCCGCGGGGGCGCGGGACGAGCCCGGGACCTGGGACTGCGGCGCCGGGGCGCTGGAGTACGGCGAGACGTTCGAGGCGGCCCTCGCCCGCGAGGTCCGCGAGGAGTACTCGGCCGCCGTGCTGCAGGCGGAGCGGATCGGCGTGCGCAACGTCGTCCGGCGGGATCCGTCCTCCCACTGGGTGGCGGTGGTCTTCGCGGTCAGGGTGGACCCCGCGGAGGTGGCGATCGGCGAGCCGCACAAGTTCGACGAGCTCGGCTGGTTCACGCCGGACGCCCTGCCCGGGCCGCTGCACTCGCAGCTGGCCGAGACCCTCGCGCTCTTCCGCGCCTGGCGGGAGGCGGAGGCCCCCGGCGCCGCCCGGCCCTCAGCCGGGCGCCCGCTGGCGCTGGTCACCGGGGCGGGCCGGCGGGCCGGCATCGCCGCGGCCGTGGTGCGGCGGCTGGCCGGGGAGGGCTGGGACGTCGCGTTCAGCTTCTGGACCCCCTACGACGCGCGCATGCCCTGGGGCGAGGACGCCGAGACCGCGCGGCTGCTGTGCGGGCAGGTGGAGCGGGCCGGCGGGCGGGCGCTGGCCGTACCCGCCGACCTGGCCGACCCGGAGGCCGCCGGGACGCTCTTCGACCGGGTCGAGCGGGAGCTGGGCGCGGTGACCGCCCTGGTCATGTGCCACTGCGAGTCGGTCGACTCCGGCATCCTGGACACCAGCGTGGAGAGCTTCGACCGGCACTTCGCGGTCAACGCCCGCGCCGTCTGGCTGCTCGTGCGCGAGTACGGCCGGCGCCACGCGGTCCCGCACGGCACCGGCCGGATCATCGCCCTGACCAGCGACCACACCGTCTTCAACCTGCCGTACGGCGCGAGCAAGGGGGCGCTGGACCGCATCACGCTGGCCGCCGCCCGCGAGTTCGCCCACCTCGGCGTCACCGCCAACGTCGTCAACCCCGGCCCGGTCGACACCGGCTGGATGGGCGACGAGCTCAGGCGGGAGCTGGTGGAGGCCACCCCGCTGGGGCGGCTCGGCACGCCGGACGACTGCGCGAACCTGGTCGCCTTCCTCTGCTCCCCGGAGGGCGGCTGGATCAACGGGCGGCTCCTGCACAGCGACGGCGGCCTGGGCGCCTGACCCCGGCGGGCTCCCGGGGAGATGCCTCCCGGCCCGGAGATCCACGCATTTCCCCACAGAGCGCCCGCGCCCTTCTTCATTCTCCGGAGCGGCCGGCGGCGGTCTGATGGGAGCGAGCGGCCGGCGACGGGGGAACGAGCGCCGGCCGGAGTCCATCGGATCGAGAAAGGCATCGAACCATGCGGAGAATCTGGTCGGTCATGGCCGTGGCCGCCGTCGCCGGGGGCGTTCAGATCGGGCTCGCCCCGTCCTCGCACGCGGACACCGGTGTGAGCGTGACCGCGGCGAACCTGCACGTGACCGCGGCCGCCGGGAAGGCGAACAAGATCACCGTCTCGCTCTCGCCGCAGGGCGACGTGGTGGTCACCGACGCCGGGGACGTGCTCAGGCCGGGCGGCGGATGCACCCGGGGGGACGGCGGCTCCGTGGTCTGCCCGGGCGTCCAGGCCATCCAGGTCGATCTCAAGGACCTGGACGACACCTTCACCAACGCCACCGGCATCGGCGCCCGGGTCGAGGGCGGACCCGGCGCCGACACGGTCCTGGCCGGCAGCGGCGGTGACGTCTTCACCGGCGGGCCCGGCGACGACGTCTTCACCGGCGGCGCGGGCGACGACTCCGTGGTCGCCGACCGCCTCGCCGACGGCGCGGACGTCTTCACCGGCGGGCCCGGCGACGACACCGCGGTGTACCGGGACCGGCTCGACCGGGTGACCGTCTCCCTCGACGACCGCGCCGACGACGGCGCGGCCGGCGAGCGGGACGACATCCGCGCCGACGTGGAGAACGTCCGCGGCGGCGCGGCCGGCGACACCGTCATCGGCAACGACAGGGCGAACGAGATCCGCGGCGGGCGGGGCGACGACACCCTCGACGGCGGAGGCGGTGACGACACCCTCAACGGCGAGGCGGGCAAGGACGTCCTCGCCGGCGAGGGGGGCGGGGACCTGCTCCTGGGCCTCGACGGCGCCGCCGGCGACGACCTCGACGGCGGGGCCGGGAACGACGAGTGCAGGTCCGACGCGGGTGACGTGGACAGGTCCTGCGAGACCTGACGCGCGGGCGGCGGGGCGCACGGAGCCCCGCCGCCCGGCCTCCTCCGTCCGCAGCGGGGAACCGCGGGCATGGGCGCGCAGGCGCGGGGGCGGAGCCGCCGCGGGCCGCACCGCGCCGGAGGACGCCGGACGACTGCCGGTCAGAGGGTGTCCCACCGCGCTCCGACGCCGGCGCCGGAACGCACCGCCGCCGGAACGCCCGCCGCGTCGTCGAGCGTGTAGGAGTAGTAGGCGCGCGGCTCGGCGACGCTGCCGGCCGTCTCCGGCACACCCGAGTTCACGAAGACGTTGCCACGCTGCACGGCCCGGCCCGGGCCGCTGTCGGCGTAGCCGCCCGCCGACAGGAGCGGGTGGGGGACGTCCTGGAAGTGGTTGCCCTCCACCAGCACCCCGGCGTTCTCCGTCGAGGCCACGCCGTACAGGGCGTTGCCCAGGAAGTAGTTGTTGAAGACGTGCACCGGCTCACCGAACCGGACGCGCGGGTGGCGCTGGCGGCTGTGGTCGAAGAAGTTGTGGTGGACGGTCACCTTCAGGCGTCCGACGTCGGTGCCGGCCGCGCCGTCGGAGTGGCCGATCAGCATGCTCTTGTCGGAGTGGTCGAAGTGGTTCCACGAGACGGTGACGTAGTCGGCGCCGCGGACCACGTCGATGGAGCCGTCGGCCGCGCCGGAGAAGGTGTTGTGGTCGATCCAGATGTGGTGCGACTCGCGGCCGACGTTGACGGCGTCGTCCTCGGCGCCGGTGAACCGGAGGTTGCGCACGATCACGTTGTACGACCGGTAGAAGTCCAGGCCCCCGCCGGTGATGTGGCCCGAGGTGCCGACGCCGATGATGGTCTTGTTGGGCCGCACGCCCTGCTTGCTGGTGATGGCGATGGTTCCCGCCACCCGGATGACGAGGGTCTCCTTGCTGTCGATGTACTCCAGGAACTCCTCGGCGGTGGTGGCGGTGACGGTGCGCCCGCCCGCGCCGCCGGTGGTGCCGTTCTGTCCCAGCGCCTCGACGGAGGCGAAGCCGACGGGGCCGCCGACCGGGGCCGCGGCGGCCGGCGCGAGGGCCGGGACCGCCCCGGCGGGCGCGGGGACCGGGACGAGCAGCGCGGCGAGGACGGCCGCGGCGGCGCCGAGCGCGCCACGGCGGCGGTGGCCCGTACGGGCGGGGGCGGTGCGGAGCATGGGCTGCCTTTCGCGGGGACGGTACGGGACGCGCGGGGGCGCGTTCGCGGGTGGACGGCGCTCCCGGGTGGGCGGCGCCGCCCGCCGGCGTGGGCCGGCGGGCGTGCCGCGGCTCCGCGAGGGAGCGGGGTGGCGCGGTTTCCGGAGGACCGGGATCAGAGGCCGATCTTCCCGACGCCGGCGCCGGCGGTGACGATCGCCGGGACGGCCGCGGGGTCGTCGAGCGTGTAGGGGTAGTAGGTGCGCGGTTCGACGACCGTGCCGGCCGTCTGGGGGGCTCCCGAGTTCACGTAGCGGTTGTTCCGTTCGACGACGCGGCCCGGGCCGCTCTTGTCGTAGCCGACGTACACGGGGTGGGCGACGTTCTCGAAGTGGTTGCCCTCCACCAGCACGCCGGCGTTCTCCGTCGAGGCCACGCCGTACAGGGCGTTGTTCCGGTAGTAGTTGTTGAAGACGTGCACCGGCTCGGCGAAGCGCACCCGCGGGTGGCGCTGGTCGGTGCCGTCGAAGAAGTTGTGGTGGTAGGTCACCCGGAGCTTGCCGACGTCGGCGGTGTGGTTGTCGGAGTGGCCGAGCAGCAGCGCCTTGCTGTGGTGGTGGAAGCGGTTCCACGAGACGGTGACGAGGTCCGACTCCCGCTTGATGTCGAGCAGGCCGTCGTGGCCGCCGGAGAAGTCGTTGTGGTCGATCCACACGTGGTGCGCCTTGTTGGTGACGCTGATGGAGTCGTCCGACGCGCCGGTGAACCGGATGTTCCGGATGATCACGTTGTTGCCCGGCCGGGTCGTCGAGCCGAGTTGGAGGCCGCCGCCGGTGATCTCCGCGCTCGTGCCGACGCCGAGGATGCTCTTGTCCGCGACCACGGTGATCATGTCGTCGACCGCGATCCGGCCGGAGACCCGGATGACGTAGGGGCCGCGCCGGCCCGCGTAGTCCTCCAGCTCGGCCGCCGTGGTGACGGTCACCTCGGGCCCCCCGGCGCCACCGGTGGTGCCGTTCCGGCCGAGGGCGTCGACGGTGGCGAAGCCGACCATGGCCGTGACCGGGACCGCCGCGGCCGCCGGAACGGCGGGGGGCGGTGCTCCGTGGGCGGCGCCTCGGGCGGCGGGGAGCGCGGCTCCGGTCAGGAGGGTGACCAGAACGGCGGCCGCACCGGCGGCCGACAGCGCCGGTCGCGCGCGCCGGGACGCCCGCGGCACCGCTGCGGCGGCCGGGACGGCCGGCTCGGAGGCGGATGGGATGGATGTCATGGATCGCTCTGCTTTCTGCGCGCTCTGCGCGGTTTCCCGTCCGGGCCGCGAGCGGACGTACGACGGCCGGAGGACGTGCGGGTGGCGGGGCGGGCGGCGGGCGCGCCCGGAAGGGGGCCGCGCGCGGCCGGGCGGTCCGCGCGGCCCCGGGGGAGGGGGCGCGGCGGCCGTGGGGGCGGCGGTTCTGCGCTACCGCCGGCGCGGGGCGGGGTGGTGGAGCGGCCGAGCGGCCGGCACCGCGTCCCGGGACGGGTCGCGAGGCGGAAGGGCGGACGGGGTAGGGCACCACCCCTTTCCATCAGCGGAAATAAGGGAAAGCGCTTTCCTTGACTACGGTGAACGTACGTTAACCACACCCTCCAGTCAACGGTGAGGATCCAGGCGGTAACGCGAACGTCGCCGCCCGGATGGGCGACGGGATCCGGGGTTGACCCGCCCCTCCCGGAGGCGTACAAGTGCGGATAGCGCTTTCCCTGACTCGTAACGGCATGTCCGGCCGCGCTGGAGCACGGCCGGGCACGGGCGGAACTGGAGGTTCCACGTGCGAAGAGGGAGAAGGCGCGGCGCCGGCTCGCTGCTCGGCGCGCTCACGGCGGTCGCCGCGGCCGTACTGCTCGGGGCGCAGGCGCTGACGGCGGCGCCCAGCGCGTCCGCCACGCTGTTCGGCGACGACTTCGAGGACGGCGACGCCACCGGCTGGTCGAAGTCCGGAGGAAGCTGGTCGGTGGTCTCCGACGGCTCCCGGGCGTACCGCCAGTCCGGCACCGGCGCGGACGCCAGGGCCGTGGCCGGTGCCGACTGGTCGGACCAGGCCGTGCAGGCCCGGGTGAAGCCGACCGCGTTCAACGGCACCGGCCGGCACGTCGCCGTCCTGGCCAGGGCCCGGAGCACCACCAGCTACTACTTCCTCGGCCTGAGCGACACGGGCTCGGTCGTCCTGGGCAAGCGGACCGGCGGCGGCCCGCTGACCCTCGACTCGGCCCCGGCGGCGGTGACCGCGGGCACCTGGTACACCCTCAGGCTGGAGGTGTTCGGCACCGCGCTGCGCGGCTTCGTCGACGGCGCGCAGGTGGTCTCGGCGACGGACGCCTCCATCGCCTCCGGCCGGGCGGGCCTGGCCGGCCACTACGCGAGCGCCTCGTTCGACGACGTGCTGGTGACCGATGTCGCCGGGCCGGGCGGGCCGTCGCCCAGCCCGACGGTCACCCCCACGGTGACGACGCCCCCGGGCTCCTGCGTCACCTCCGGGGCGCCCGTCGGGTTCGCATCGGTGAACGCCTGGGGCCAGAACGGCACCACCGGCGGCGCGGGCGGGCCGACCGTCGAGGTCGACACCGCGAGCGAGCTGCTGTCCGCGATCGGCCGGAGCGGTCCCCTGAACGTCTGCGTGCGCGGGATGATCACGGTCCCGGCCGGGATGCACGACGTCGCCTCGGACAAGACGATCGTGGGCGTCGGCGCCGACGCCGGCATCAGCGGCGGCGGCCTCAACATCGGCCTTCCCCCCGACGACGCGGTCACCTCGCCGCCCGCGGACGCCGTGCACAACGTCATCATCCGCAACCTGACGTTCCGCGGCGCCACCGACGACGCGATCAACGTGCAGATGTTCTCCCACCACGTCTGGATCGACCACAACGACCTGTGCTGCGGCTACGACGGGCTGGTCGACATCAAGCGGGGATCCTCCTACGTCACCGTGTCGTGGAACCACACGCACCGGCACACCAAGAACATGCTGCTCGGCCATGACGACGACAACGCCGCGCAGGACACCGGCCGGCTGAAGGTCACCTACCACCACAACTGGTTCGACCGGACCCCGCAGCGCAACCCGCGCGTGCGGTTCGGCGAGCCGGTGCACGTGTTCAACAACTACTACGTCTACAACACCGACACCGGCGTGGCCTGTCAGGCCGGTGCCGGCTGCCTGGTCGAGGGCAACTACTTCGAGCGCGTCGAGGAGCCGGTGACGAACTCCTACGCCGGACCGCCCGGCAGGTGCGTCGCCCGCGGCAACGTGTTCGCCGACGGCTCGGGGCAGCCCGACTGCAGCGGCAGCGTGCAGGAGGCCTCCGCCTACTACGCCTACACCCTCGACGACCCGGCCTCCGTGAAGGCGGCCGTCGTCGCGGGCGCCGGGGTCGGGAAGATCGGCGGCTGAGACCTCCCCCGCCGTCCTCCCCGGGGCCCGGCGGGCGGTGGAGATCACCGCCCGCCGGGCCCTGACGAGCCGGTCGGTCCCGCCGGCCGGCGCCCGACGCGCCCGGGCCCGGCGGGATCGGCCGCCGGAGGGCCACCCGGCGGCGACAATGGGCCCCATGGAGGCGCCGCCGTACATCGACCCGGCCGTCAGCCGGTACCTGCTGGAGCACAGCACCGGCCCCGACGAGCTGCTCGACGCCCTGGCCGAGGAGATCCGGGAGGTGGACGGGGCGTCCGCGGCCGCGCAGCTCTCCCCCGGCCTGGGCCGGTTCCTCACGATGATCGTCCAGGTCACCCGGGCGCGCACCGTCGTCGAGGCGGGCGCCTTCACCGGGTACGCCTCCCTGTGCCTGGCCCGGGGCCTGCCGCCCCGGGGCAGGCTGACCTGCTTCGCCCCCACCCGGGAGCGGGCCGAGCTCGCCCGGCGCCACTGGGAGCGGGCCGGCGTCGCCGACCGCATCACACTGCGGATCGGCCCGCCCGCCGAGCGGCTGCGCGACCTGCCGTTCACGCCCGCGGTCGACCTGGCCTTCGTCGACGCCGGCGGCGACGAGCGCTCCCTGTACTACAGGATGCTCCTGCCCCACCTGGGCGCCGGCGGGCTGATGCTGGTCAACGACACCCTGCAGGGCGGCGTGGTCGCCCATCCCGCCGCGTACGACGAGACGACCCCGGCGGTCCAGGCGTTCAACGAGCTGGTCGCCGCCGACGACCGGGTGAGCGTGCTGATGCTGCCCCTCGCGGGCGGCCTGACGATGATCCGCAGGCACCACGGCGGCCGGACCGTATAGAGAGAGCGCTCTCTAAATTTTCACTCCAGGTGTTGACCGCAATCAACCTTCGCGTAACAGTGTTCATTGACCGGTCCTCAGGCTGCAGCGACGACAGACCGCCCCCCTCGGTTGCCCGCAGAGAGGAATGGAATGAACCGTTCCCGAATGAGAAATCGCTCTCTCTCCTGGATCCCGATCGCCGTCGCCGCGCTGCTGCTCCCCCTGGCCGCGGTCACCGCGCACGCCGCCGTCCCGCCGACCCCCTCCGGGTGGTCGCTGGTGTGGAGCGACGACTTCGACGGCGGCGCCGGATCCCTCCCCTCCTCGGCGAACTGGATCATCGACACCGGCCACTCCTACCCCGGCGGCCCCGCCAACTGGGGCACCGGCGAGGTCCAGCGCTACACCGCCGACCCGGCCAACGTGAGCCTCGACGGCGCCGGCAACCTGCGCATCACCCCGATCAAGAACGGCGGCGAGTGGACCTCGGGCCGCATCGAGACCCGGCGCGCCGACTTCAAGCCCGCCGCGGGCCGCGTCCTGCGCATCGAGAGCCGGCTCCGGATGCCCGACGTCACCGGCCAGGCCGCCCTGGGCTACTGGCCCGCCTTCTGGGCGCTCGGCGCGCCGTACCGCGGCAACTACTGGAACTGGCCCGGCATCGGCGAGTTCGACATCATGGAGAACGTCAACGGGATCAACTCGGTCTGGGGCGTGCTGCACTGCGGGGTGAACCCCGGCGGCCCCTGCAACGAGACCACCGGCCTGGGCGCCAGCCGGGCCTGCCCCGGCGCGTCCTGCCAGTCGGCCTTCCACACCTACCGCTTCGAGTGGGACCGCAGCGTCACCCCCGACCAGCTGCGCTGGTACGTCGACGGCCAGCAGTTCCACAGCGTCAGCCAGTCCCAGTTCGACGCCGCGACCTGGAATGACATGACCGGGCACCAGGGCTACTTCCTGCTGCTCAACGTGGCCATGGGCGGCGCGTTCCCCAACGCGCTGGGCGGGCAGACCCCCACCGCCGCCACGCTCTCCGGGCGGCCGATGATCGTCGACTACGTGGCGGTCTGGCAGAGCGGCTCCGCTCCCGACCCCGACCCGACCACTCCCCCGCCGGGCGGGGTGGACGCCCGCTCGACCATCCAGGCCGAGCGCTACCAGGCGCAGTCGGGCACCATGGTGGAGGCCACCACGGACACCGGCGGCGGGCAGAACGTCGGCGCGATCGCGAACGGCGACTGGCTCCGCTTCGACGGCGTGGACTTCGGCGGCACGCCGGCCACCCAGTTCCGGGCGCGCGTCGCGTCCGGGGCGGGAGCAGGGGTCAGCGGGCTGGTCCAGGTGCGCCTGGGCAGCCCGACGGCTCCCCCGATCGGCGACTTCGCCATCGCGAGCACCGGAGGCTGGCAGAGCTGGCACACGGTGCCCGCCAACATCTCACCGGTGACCGGGACCCACACGGTCTACGTCACCTTCAGCAGCGGGCAGCCCGCCGACTTCGTCAACCTCAACTGGTTCACGTTCGGCAGCTGACGGCCCCGGCCCGGCCGCCGCCGCGGGCTCACAGCCGCAGGGGCAGCCGGGCCAGCCGCCACATGCCCGGCAGCTGCTGCCGTTCGCGCTCGAGCTCCTCGGGCGCGACGGCCAGGGCGAGGCCGGGGAACCGGCGCAGCAGCGCCGCCAGCGCCACCTCGCCCTCCTGCCGGGCCAGCGCGGCGCCCAGGCAGTAGTGCAGGCCGTGGCCGAAGCCGACGTGGCGCTCCCGCCGCCCGTCCGTCTCGCGGGTGATGTCGAGGCGGTCGGGCTCGCCGAACTCGCGCGGGTCGCGGTCGGCCGCCGCCAGCACGGCCATCACCGCCTCGCCCCGGCGGACCGGCACGCCGGCGAGCTCGACGTCCTCGGCGGCGTAGCGCATCCGGGCCATGAGCACGGGCCCGCACCAGCGCATCAGCTCACCGACGGCGCGGGGCATCAGCTCCGGCTCGCGCCGGAGCAGGGCCAGCTGGTCGGGGTGGGCCAGCAGGGCCGCGGTCCCGTTGCCGATCAGGTGGGCGGTGGTCTCGTGCCCGGCGACGACCAGGGTCAGGACCATCGTGACCAGCTCGGTGTCGCTCAGCCTGCCGTCCTCGGAGTCGTGCACCCGGATCAGCGCGGTGAGCAGGTCGTCGGCGGGCGCGGCCCGGCGCCGGGCGATCAGCTCCTGGATGTGTTCGACCATGTCGCGCACCACCGCGCCCATCTCGACCGGCCGCATCGAGAACAGCGTGCGGCCCCACTCCCGCCAGCGCGGGCGGTCGGGCTCGGGGACGCCGACCAGCTCGCAGATGACGGTGATCGGCAGCGGGTAGGCGAGGTGCTCCATCAGGTCGGCGACGCCGTCCTCGGCCGCCGCGGCGAGCCGGTCGAGGAGGCCCTCGGTGATCTCCTCGACCCGGGGCCGCAGCTCGGCCACCCGGCGCGCGGTGAAGGCGCGGGAGACGAGCCTGCGCAGCCGGAGGTGGTCGTCGCCGTCGGCGTCGAGGATGCCGTCCAGCAGGTACCGCGCGTACTCCGGGGGGATGCCGCGTGCCCGGATCAGCCTCTCGCGGATTCCGCTCACGTCCGTCCCCGGCACGTGCGCCGGGTCGTTGACGAACCGGGTGTCGCCCAGCACCGTCCTGACGTCGTCGTAGCGGGTGGCGAGCCAGACCGGGGTGCCCGCGTCGGGCAGGACGGCGCGCACCAGCGGCGCCCGCTCCCGCATCCGGGCGAACGCCCCGTGCGGGTCGCGCAGCAGCGCGGGATCCGCCAGATCGACCGTGTCCGGGCCTGTCCGAACGCTCATGCCCTCTTCTCCCCCCGAGGCCGGCACCGGGCGGGGACCGCCCTGCGGGTAACCGTCCCCAGGTCGGGAAGGCACCACACCCGGCCGGGCGGTCCGGCCCGGCCCGGGACGTGAGAGGGGCCGCCCTGCGGGCAGGGGCCCGGCCATGACTACGGAACCCTTCTGGATCGAATCGGCCGCGGGCCGGCCGTACCCGGTGCTCACCCGTGACCTCGAGGTGGACGTCGCCGTGGTGGGCGGCGGCATGGCGGGACTCTGCACGGCCTGGGAGCTGGTGAAGGAAGGCCTGTCGGTCGCGGTCCTGGAAGCGGGGCGGATCGCGGCGGGCGTGACCGGGCACACCACCGCCAAGCTCTCCGCCCAGCACACCATGATCTATTCGAGGCTGGCGAGGTCCGCCGGGGCGGAGGCCGCCCGGCTCTACGCCGCCTCCCAGCAGGAGGCGGTCGAGCACGTGGCGGCCACGGCCGCCGAGCTGGGCATCGACTGCGACCTGGAGCGCGTCCCCTCCTTCACCTATGCGGAGTCCGCCGACGCCGTCGAGGAGATCCGCGCCGAGGCCGAGGCCGCGGCGGAGGCGGGGCTGGCCGCGTCGTTCACGGACTCCTCGCCGCTGCCCTTCCCGATCGCCGGGGCGGTCCGGGTGGAGGGGCAGGCGCAGTTCCATCCGCGCCGCTACCTGCTCGGGCTCGCCGAGGCGATGACCGCCCGGGGCGCGCGCATCTTCGAGGGCACCCGGGTCGTGGCGCTCGACGAGGGCGACCCGTGCACCCTGCGGACCGGGGACGGGATGACGGTCACCGCCCGCGACGTCGTGGTGGCGACGCACTACCCGGTGTTCGACCGGGGGCTGCTGTTCGCCCGGATGAAGCCGGAGCGCGAGCTGGTCGTCGCAGCCGTGATCCCGGCCGACCGCGATCCTCGGGGCACGTTCATCACGACCGAGCAGAACAGCCGCTCGGTCCGGACGGCGCCGTACGGCAGGGGCCGGCGGCTGCTGATCGTCACCGGCGAGCAGTTCGAGCCGGGCGCCGGCGGGGTGGAGGAGCGGTTCGAGCGGCTGGCCGCGTGGACCGCCGAGCGGTTCGGCGCGGGCGAGGTCGCCTACCGGTGGGCGGCCCAGGACAACCACACCACCGACGGCCTGCCCTTCATCGGGCCGTTCCACCCCGGGGCCCGCAACACCTACGTGGCGACCGGGTTCGGCGGCTGGGGCATGAGCAACGGCGCCCTGTCGGGCCTGCTGCTGACGGACCTGATCCGCGGGCGGCAGCGGTCGTGGACCCGGCTGTACGACCCCCGGCGGCTGCATCCGCTCCGGGAGGCCGGGCCCGCGCTGAAGATCCAGGCGGCCGTCGCGGCGCACTTCGTCGGGGACCGGCTGGGCACCGGCCCGGCCGAGGCGCTGGCGGACCTGGAGCCGGGGCGGGGCGCGGTGCTGAAGGTGGACGGCAGGCGCTGCGCCGTCTACCGCGACGAGGACGGCGGCGTCCACGCGGTCTCGGCGATCTGCACCCACCTGGGGTGCGTCGTCGGCTTCAACGACGCCGAGCGCACCTGGGAGTGCCCCTGCCACGGCTCGCGGTTCGGCCTGGACGGCGCGGTCCTGCAGGGCCCGGCCACCGAGCCCCTCGACCGGGTGGAGCTGCCGGACGCCGAGGCCGCGCGCCGGACGGGCGGGTGAGCGGACCGGGCCCGGACCGCGCCCGCTCCCCGCGCGGGGGCCGGTGCGGCCCGGGCCCGGCCGGAGGCGCCGCCCGGATCCTCTCATCCGCTCACGGTCCGGAGGGGACCGCCCCGGCGCGCGCGGCCCGCCCGCCGGTCCCGTCCTGCGCGGCGGGCCGGTGGACGTCGAAGCGGAGGGTGAAGTGGTCCAGCGTGTACGGCAGGTCCCGGCCGGGCTCGAACGTGCGCGGGAAGGCGAGGCGCAGGTCCCGTCCCCGCAGCAGCGCGGCCAGGACCTCCGAGGCGACGGTCAGGACCAGGTTCTGCGCCGGGCACCGGGCGGCGCCCCGGCTGAAGGGGACGATCGACCAGCGCTCGGCGGCGGTGCCGTCCAGCCAGATGTGCGGGGTGAACCGGTTGGCGCCCGGGTCGGCCTCCTCGTCGCGGTTGACGAACGAGCTGTGGATCAGGAAGGGGGTCTGCCGCGGGATCACCCCGCCCTCCCAGTGCGTGGTGCGGGTGCCGTCGCGCAGGATCGCCAGGGTGGTCGGCCAGAGGCGGACCGACTCCAGCACGCAGGCGCGCAGGAACGGCCGTTCTACGGCGGCGCCCTCCGGGTGCGTCGCGGCGGTCTCGGCGCGGGCCCGGGCGGTGTGCTCGGGGTGCGCCGCCAGCAGCGCCAGGGTGCGGAAGGTCGCGATGCCGGCCGCGTCGAAGGCGAACAGCCAGTGCGCCACCTGGCTCTCGGGCCGGGTCCTGGCGGTGACGGGGGCCTGCGGCAGCAGCCCCGCGAGGCTGCCGGGCTCGGCGCGGTCGAGGTGCGCGCGCAACCGGGACGCGAAGCGCTCGTAGGTCTCCCGCCGCCTGGGCCGCAGGTAGGACCAGTTGGCGTCGGCGCGCAGCCGGTTGAGCAGGGCGATGAGCTCCTCGTCGTCGCGGGCCGCGTCGCCCAGCGCGATCCGCCGGACGGCGCGCCACCAGGCGGGGGCGAACCTGTCCCAGGTCAGCGTCCCCTCCTCCGGCAGCGCCTCCATCTCCTGACGCACCACGGCCCCGAAGCCGTCCGCCAGGCGGTGCAGGCTCCGGTGGGTGTCCAGCACGGCCTCGTTGAACCGGCGGCGGTCCTCACGCAGCCCGCCGTGGGAGATCAGCACGCCGTCCGGCTGGAAGTGGCCGAGCGCGCTGCGCTTCTCCCGGTTGTCGGCGGCGAACGGCTCGGGGGTGTCGGCCAGCACCCGGCGCACGTCCTCCGGGGAGAGCACCAGGACCAGCCGGCGCAGCGGCGTCCTGAGCACCAGCGGACCGCCGCCGTACTTGGCCCGCATCCGCCGCAGCAGGTGCACGGCCCTGCGGTCGAGCTCCAGGGCGTCGGCCATGGCCGTCACCCGGGGCCGGCGCAGGATGACGCCCTGGGCCACGGTCGGCACCAGGACCGTCGCCGCCAGCCGCAGGGTGTCGGTCACCGACGCGTACGCGATCCGTCCCATGTGTCCCCCTGTCGTCCGCCGTGGTCCGAGGTCCGGGATCCTGTACCCGGGAGTTCCGCGGCCACACGGCGGACGCGGTGACGGCAGCGGAGAGGGGTACGGCGATGCGCAGGATCAGGGGTGACGGGGTCTCTCTGGCCGTCCACGAGCGGGGCGACCCGGCGGGGCCGACCGTCGTGCTGGTGCACGGCTACCCGGACGACCACCGGGTCTGGGACCCGGTCGCGGAGCGGCTGGCCGGGCGCCACCACGTGGTGGCCTACGACGTGCGGGGGGCGGGGGCCTCGGAGCGGCCGCGAGGGCGGGAGGCGTACGCGCTGACGCGCCTGACGGCCGACCTGCGGGCCGTGCTCGACGCGGTCGCGCCCGCCGGGCCGGTGCACCTGGCCGGGCACGACTGGGGGTCCATCCAGGGCTGGGAGGCGGTGTGCACGCTGCCCGGGCGCTTCGCCTCCTTCACCTCGGTCTCCGGGCCCTGCCTGGACCACGTGGGCCACTGGATGCGCGGCGCGGACCGCCGGCGCGCGGCGCGGCAGACGCTGGCCTCGTGGTACATCGGGTTCTTCCGGCTGCCGGTGCTGCCGGAGCTGGCCTGGCGGTCCGGGCTGGCGGGCCGGCTGCTCCACCGGGCCGAGCGGCACCGCCCCTCGGGCGTGCGCGACGCGGTGGCGGGCCTGGAGCTCTACCGGGCGAACATCCGCGCGCGGCTGCGCCGCCCGCTGGAGCGGCGCACGCCGGTGCCGGTGCAGATCGTGGTGGCGACCGAGGACGCCTACGTGACGCCGCCGGTCGCCGAGGCGGCCCTGGCGTGGGTCCCGGACGCCCGGGTCCACCGGGTGCGGGCCCGGCACTGGCTCCCGCTGACCCATCCGGACGTGCTCGCTGGGCTCATCGCCGAGCACGTGGCGCGGACCGGGCGGGACCCGGACGCGGCCGCCGGGAGGGGCGGCGGACGGCCATGAGGCGGGCGGCGGGCGGCGGGCGGCGGGCGGCGGGGTGATGGTAGGCGACGGAATCCCGCAGGGCGGGTGATCCATCAAAACCGGCATAGATCCGCCGATCACCCTCCTTGTCCCCCTTTACCCGAATAGAGTCCAGCCTTGTCGAACGGTTGCCCCTCCCCGGGGCGGGCGAAGGTGACGGGCGGGCGTGGACCGGATAGGCGAGAAACTGCTGGACGTCGCGGTGGGGCAGCTCGGCTACCGGGAGCGCCCCGGCCAGCACACCAAGTTCGGCCACTGGTACGCGGCCTCCGTCGTGCGGGACCCCCAGTACCGCACGGCGCCCTGGTGCGACATGTTCATCGCGTGGGCCGCCGAGCGGGCCGGGGTCGAGGAGTACGTCGGCCGGTTCGCCTGGACGCCCTCCCACGCCCGCTGGTTCGAGACCAACGGCGCCTGGTCCGCCGAGCCGGAGCCCGGTGCCCTGGTCTTCTTCGACTGGAGGGGCGGGGACGACATCAAGGGGATCGACCACGTCGGCATCGTCGAGCGCGTCGAAGGTGGAACGATCCACACGATCGAGGCCAACGTCGACCGGGTCTGGCTCAGGCGCAAGGTGCGCGACCGGGACGAGAAGATCGTCGGGTACGGGCTTCCGGGCAAGGTCGCGGAGAACCTCTCCCGGGTCTCCGTGCCGGTCGAGGAGGCGCCGGCCGGCCGGCCGGTCGAGGTGCGCCCCTCACCCGCCTCCGGCGCCCTGGCGCTGACCCTGTCCGACGACGCCGGCGGGTCCTCCGCGCCGCTGGAGCCCGCCCCGCTGGCGGTGCTGGCCGTCCTCGCGCTCGGCTGGGCCGTGGCCGCCGCCCGGTGGCGGCCCCGGCCCGCGACCGGTGGACGGCACCGCCGGCGCGGCGGACGGCGCCGTCCGGGCGCCCGGGGACGGACACGGCGGAACCCGGAGTTGATGATTAGGTAAGGCAAAGCTAAGTTGGTCATGAGTCACTCCGAGAGCGAAGGCGGCGGCATGACCGTGACCACCACGCAGACCCTGGACCGCACCGCGCAGGTCCTCCCCTACCGGTTCTTCCAGGTGCGGGTGGCGCGCGTGCACCGGCTCAGCCCCAGCTTCACGCGGATCACCTTCACCGGCGACGAGCTGTCCGACTTCGCCGACTGCGGCCACGACCAGCGCCTCAAGGTCCTCCTCCCGCTGCCGGACGGCACCTTCACCCCGCTCGGCGACGACGCCGCCTGGTACCAGCGCTGGCGGGAGCTGCCCGAGGAGCTGCGCAACCCGATCCGCACCTACACCGTGCGCGCCGTACGGCCGGCCGCCCGCGAGGTGGACGTCGACTTCGTCCTGCACGGCGAGACCAGCCCCGCCTCCCGGTGGGCCACCCACGCCGCCCCCGGCGACCCGCTCCTGCTGCTCGGCCCCAACGCGGCCTTCGGCGGCCCGGTCGGCGGCAAGGAGTGGGCGCCCCCGGCCGGGGCGTCCCGGCTGCTGCTCGCCGGTGACGAGACCGCGGTCCCGGCGATCAGCGTGATCGCCGAGAGCCTCTCCGGTCAGGTGCGGGCCACGGTCCTGCTGGAGGTGCCGCACGCCGCCGACGCGCTGCCCCTGGACGTCCCGGCCGGCGTGCGCGTCACCTGGCTGCCCCGCGAGGGCGCCCGCCACGGCGACCTGCTGGTCCCGGCCGTGCACGAGGCCGCCCGCGAACTGGCCGCTCCGGCGTCCGCTCCCGGAGCCGTGCTGGAGGACGTGGACGTGGACGCGGAGATCCTCTGGGAGGTCCCGGAGGCGCCGAGCGGGGAGTGCGGCTTCTACGCCTGGCTGGCCGGCGAGGCCGCCGTGGTCAAGACGCTCCGCCGCCACCTCGTGCAGGAGGCCGGGGTCGACCGCTCCTGCGTGGCGTTCATGGGCTACTGGAGGCAGGGCCGCACGGAGTGCTGAGGCCGGCGGCGCCCCGCACGGCGGCGTCGCCGTTCCCGCCCCCGCGGGGGTGGCGCCCGCGGGCCGCCGCGAGGGCCTCCCGCCCGGCCGGGTCCGCCGGCGCCCCCAGGGACATCCGGCGGTCTCAGACGTTGCCCATCACCCGGGTGACGCGGATCTCGACCACGACGCGGCGCGGGTTCTCCCGGGGCGGCTTGTAGCGCTCGGCGTAGCGGCGCTCGGCCTCCGCGACCGACTCGGGGTCCCGCCGGACGACGGCGCGCCCCTCGATGGTGGACCAGCGCCGCCCGTCCACCTGGCAGACCGCCACGGGCGCGCCCCCGGTCCCGGCCGCCTCGGCCTCCGCCGCCTCCGGGAGGTTGCGGACCTTGTGCGAGGTGCCCGAGGTGATCACCCGTGCGATCCCCCGGTCCGGGTCCAGCGTCACCCCCACCGGGACGACGTGCGGGGTGCCGTCGTCCCGCAGGGTGGTCAGCGTGCACAGGTGGCGCTCCCGCCAGAAGGCGTGGAACCCCTCTCCGAGATCCCTCAACACCCGGCCCCTCCGCTCGTGTGGTCCAGGGCGACATGGTAGGGCGGGCGCAGCAGGCCGGACACGGCAGGGCGGCACGCGCGGGCGGCGCCCCTTCCGCCCGGGCGGGGCGGAAGGGGCCGGCCGGCCCGGGCGGACCGGCGGGCGGGTCGGCTCCCGGGCTGTGGACGGGTCAGCTCCCCGGGCTGTAGATCACGTGCTCGGGGGCGACCCGGACCGTGACGCGCTGCTCGCCCGGCTGGCGGTAGGGGTAGCCGTCCACGTTCAGGTACTTCTTCGCCAGGTGGTCGATGACCGCGTCGGCGCCGTCGAGTTCCAGCCGGGCGGTGCCGGAGACGCTCACCAGGTGGAAGGGGTCCTTCGGGTCCAGGACGCTCACCGACACCCGGGGGTCGGTGCGCAGGTGGCGCTCCTTGGCCCGGCCGACGGCGGTGTTGAAGACGACCTCGTCGCCGTCGACGTCCACCCAGACCACCGTGCTGTGCGGGGAGCCGTCGGGCCGCAGGGTGGTCACCCAGCCGTGCACCGGCTGCCGGAGCAGTTCCTTGGCGTCGTCGTTCAGCTTTCCCACGGGAACCTCCACGATCTGGTCGGCGTGTCCGGAATCGATCGAACAGCTCCCCGCCGTGATCCGTTCCGCTCCGCCACGCGCTCCCGCGGACCGCATTCCCCTTTCCCGACCCGCCGTTTACGGGTGCCGTCCCCGATAGGCGCCGCCCGCGCGGGTAGAGGAGCGCCCATGACCGAACTCCGCCAGAGCGACCCCGCCGAGCCGGGCATCCGGCGCAGGCGCCGCGGCCGCGGCTTCAGCTACCACCACCCCGACGGCCGGCCGGTGCGCGACCGGCGCGTCCTCGCGCGGATCAGGGCGCTGGCCCTCCCCCCGGCCTGGACCGACGTGTGGATCTGCCGCTCGGCCGACGGGCACATCCAGGCGGTCGGCACCGACTCGGCCGGGCGCCGCCAGTACCGCTACCACGACGTCTGGCGCGCCGAGCAGGACCGGATCAAGTTCGACCGGGTGCTGGAGATGGCCGACCGGCTCCCGAAGTTCCGCGACCGGGTCGCCGAGCACCTGGCGCAGCGGGGGCTGACGCGCGATCGGGTGCTCGCCGCGGCGGCCCGGATGCTCGACATCGGCTTCTTCCGGGTGGGCGGCGAGTCCTACGAGTCGTTCGGCCTGGCGACGCTCCGGATGGAGCACGTCACCTGCAGCGCGGGCCGGGTCACCTGCTCCTATCCGGCCAAGGGCGGCAAGCACCGCGAGCTGGAGATCGTCGACGCGGACGTGTGCAAGGTCGTCACCGCCCTGCACCGCGCCGGCGAGGAGGGGGAGCTGCTGCGCTACCGGGACGGCTCGCGCTGGGTGGACGTGCGCAGCGACGACATCAACGCCTACCTGCGTGAGGTGTTCGAGTGCGAGGTGTCGGCCAAGGACTTCCGGACCTGGCACGCGACCGTGCTGGCCGCGGTCGGGCTGGCGGTCTCCTCGCGGGCCCGGTCGAGGAACGGCAGGCGCCGGGCGATCAGCAGGGTGATGAGCGAGGTGGCCGGTTACCTGGGCAACACGCCCGCCGTCGCGCGCGCCTCCTATGTCGACCCGCGCGTGGTGGAGGCGTACGAGAAGGGGCGCACCGTCGCCCGGGCGATCACCGAGCTCGGCGCCGAGGCCGACTTCGGGCAGCTGGCCACGCACGGCGGGGTGGAGCGGGCCGTCGTCTCCCTGCTCCGGCGATCGTGAATCGTACGACGCCGATTTTGCCGACCTTTTCTCTCACGAACCCGTATGAATCCGACAGGCCCGGGCATCCGAGTGAGCAGTTGAGCCGATATGGATCGGATTTGTCCCACCTTCATTGGATTTGATGTGAATTATCGAAATGAGATCGCATTCATTGCGCACTGGTCCCGTCTGGCGGCCTGCCTGAGCGAGGATCCCGAGCTCTTCTTCCCCATCTCGCCCCACGGGCCGGGGCAGATGCAGCACGAGCTGGCCAAGGCCGTGTGCCGCCGCTGCCCGGTGCGCAGGCAGTGCCTCGACTACGCCCTGAGCACGCACCAGATGCACGGGGTCTGGGGCGGCACCAGTCCTGACGAGCGCGCCGCCGTGCTGGCGACCGCCAGGCAGGGCGCGGACGCGAGCATGTGACCCGCCCCGCACCGCCACCGACCGCCGTCCCCGCCGCACGCCGTACGCGGCCCTCGCACGCCGCCCGCGCCACCGTCCGGGCCGTCCGCTCCGTCAGCCCGCGCCGCCGCCCTCGGCCGCCCGCGCCGCCGGTCCGGGCGACACGGTACGGGCGTCGCCTGATTGCGGGCCGTTCCGCCGGGTAGCCGCCCGCGCGAGAACACGGACGATCCTCGACAGACCATGCTGAGAGGTGGAGACCATGAGACGAGCGGTCGGAATCGCGGCCACGGCCGCGGTCGCGGTGGCGCTCGGGGCCGGAGCGGGGATGGCCCGCCGGCTCGCCGCGCACCGTCCCCCGCACGCGGGCCGGGACCCGCGGGAGGAGAACAGGTGGCTGCAGGTCACGATCAACCGCTCCCCCGAGGAGGTCATGCCGGAGGGACGGCTGCCCGGGCCCCTGCTGCGACTCGGCGACACCGTCGAGGTGCGGGCGCGCAAGGCCCCCGGTGACCGCGGCACCGAGCTCGCCGCCCGGCTGCTGGAGGAGGTCCCGCAGGGGGCGCGCGGGGTCGCGGCCCGCCTGAGCGGCGACGACCCGCGTCAGGAGGTCCGCCGGGCCCTGCGCGAGGCCAAGTCCCTGCTGGAGACCGGGGAGGTGCTGCGCGCGGACGAACCGTCGACGAACCGGCCCACCGTGACCGGGAAGATCGTGGACCTGGCGGTCCGGCGCGCCGGAGGGGAGGGGCGGCTGTGAAGGCACTGTGCTGGCAGGGCGTCAACGAGCTGTCGGTGGAGGAGGTCCCCGACCCGCAGATCCTCAACGCCCAGGACATGATCGTGAAGGTCCGGCTCACCACGACGTGCGGCTCCGACCTGCACCTGCTCGGCGGCTACATCCCGGCCATGCGCGCCGGCGACGTGATCGGCCACGAGTTCATCGGCGAGGTCGTCGCGGTCGGCTCGGACGTGCGCAGGCACAGGATCGGCGACCGGGTGGTGGTCTGCTCGTTCATCGCCTGCGGCCGGTGCTGGTACTGCGAGAACGACCTGTGGTCGCTGTGCGACAACGGCAACACCAACCCGGGGATCGGCCAGGCCCTGTTCGGCTACGAGCCCGGCGGCGTCTTCGGCTACTCCCACGCCATGGGCGGGTTCAAGGGCAGCCACGCCGAGTACGTCCGGGTCCCCTTCGCCGATCACGGCGCCTTCCCCGTCCCGGACGGGGTGGACGACACCAGCGCCCTGTTCGCCTCCGACTCCGTGCCCACCGGCTGGATGGGCGCCCACCTCGGCGGGGTGCGGCCCGGTGACGTGGTGGCCGTGTGGGGGGCCGGCGCGGTCGGCCAGATGGCGGCGCGCGCGGCGATGCTCCTCGGCGCCGAACGGGTCGTCGTGATCGACCGCCTGCCCGAGCGGCTGTCGATGACCGAGCGGCACATCGGCGCCGAGACGATCGACTACACCGCCACCGACGTCGGGGCCGAGCTGCGGGAGCTGACCGGCGGCCGGGGGCCCGACGTCTGCATCGAGGCCGTCGGCATGGAGGCGCACGACACCGGCGTGCAGGGCGCCTACGACCAGGTCAAGCAGCAGCTCCGGCTCCAGATGGACCGCCCGGCCGCGGTCCGCGAGGCGATCTACGCCTGCCGCAAGGGCGGGTCGGTCTTCGTCCTGGGCGTCTTCGGCGGGACGGTCGACAAGTTCCCGCTCGGCGCGATGATGAACAAGGGGCTGACCGTCCGGGGCGCCCAGCAGCACGGGCAGCGCTACATCCCGATGCTGCTGGACCGGATGGCCCGGGGCGAGCTGAAGACCTCCCACCTGGCCACGCACGTGATGTCCCTCGACGAGGCGCCGACGGGGTACGACCTGTTCAAGAACAAGAAGGACGGCTGCGTCCGGGCGGTGTTCCGGCCGGGGGCCTGACACGTTCGGGTCACGGGTTTTGCCGCCCGTGACCCAAACGTTCATCCGCGGTCGATGACGAGCCCTGCTCATACCGGGCATACTCTGCACGTGCAGCGCCACTACCCGTTTCTCGACCATCCCGGGCCGCTCGCCTTCGCCCACCGGGGCGGAGCCGCCGAGGGCCGGGAGAACACCCACGCCGCCTTCGCCCGCGCGGTGGACCTCGGCTACACCTACCTGGAGACCGACGCCCACGCCACCGTCGACGGGGTGCTGCTGGCCTTCCACGACCACACCCTGGACCGGGTGACGGACCGGCGCGGCCGGATCGCCGCCCTGCCGTACCGGGTGGTGCGCGAGGCGCGGATCGGCGGCGTGGACGAGATCCCGCTCATCGAGGACCTGCTGGGGTCCTGGCCGGAGGCGCGCTTCAACATCGACGTCAAGGAGGCGACGGCCATCGCGCCGCTCGCCGAGGCGGTCCGGCGGACCGACTCCTACGACCGGATCTGCCTGACCTCCTTCTCCGAGGAGCGGCTGGCCCGCGCCCGCGCCGCGATCGGCCGCGACGTGTGCTTCTCCCTCGGTCCGCGCGGCGTGGCCACGCTGCGCGCCGCGGCCAGCACCGCCGCCTACGGCCGCCTGCTGGCCCGCCTGGCCCGGGCGGGGGTGCCGTGCGCGCAGGTGCCGGTGGGCTTCCGCGGGCTGCGGGTCGTCACCCCCTCCCTGGTCCGTACGGCGCACGCCCTGGGCATGCAGCTGCACGTGTGGACCGTCAACAACCCCGGGGAGATGGAGCGCCTGCTCGACCTGGGCGTGGACGGGGTCATGACCGACAACATCTCCGGGCTGCGCGGAGTCCTGGAGGCGCGCGGCCAGTGGCACCCCGGCCGGCTGGCCGCCTGACCCCGCTCCGCGTCCCCCCTCCCCCGTCCCCCCACCGAACCGAGGACGCCCATGGCCACCGAACCGGCCCTCGAAGAGACCCCGCAGGCCCGCCGCCGCGAGCAGCGGGGCTGGTACTGGTACGACTGGGCCAACTCGGCCTTCCCCACCACGGTCCTGACCGTCTTCCTGGGGCCGTACCTCACGACGATCGCCGAGACCGCCGCCGCCGGGGCGCCGTACGTCCCCGTGCTCTGGTTCGACGTACGGCCCAGCGCCTACTACTCGTTCGTGGTGGGCGTCGCCGCCGTGCTGCAGATCGTCCTGATGCCCGTGGTGGGCGCCCTGGCCGACCACACCGGCCGCAAGAAGCAGATCATGGGGGCCTCCGCCTACCTCGGCGCGGGCGCGACGGTCTGCTTCTGGTTCCTGGCCGACGGGCGCTACCTGCTGGGCGGCGTGCTGTACATCCTCGCCAGCGTCGGCTTCGCCGCGGCGTTCGTCGTCTACAACTCGTTCCTGCCGGAGATCGCCACGGCCGACGAGCGCGACACGGTCTCCGCCCGGGGCTGGGGCTTCGGCTACCTCGGCGGCGGCCTGCTGCTCGCGGTCCACCTGGGGCTCTTCCTCGGCCACGAGGGCTTCGGCGTCTCCGAGGGCGACGCGGTCCGCATCGCGCTGGCCTCGGCGGGCCTGTGGTGGGGCGGGTTCACGGTCATCCCGCTGCTGCGGCTGCGCAACCGGCGCGCGCCGGCCCGCGGCGCCGAGAACGCCGGGCAGGCCGTGGCCGGCAGCTTCCGGCAGCTCGGCCGCACGATCAGGGACCTGCGCCGCTACCCGCTGACGCTGGCCTTCCTGGTCACCTACCTGATCTACAACGACGGCGTGCAGACGGTCATCTCCTTCTCGGCCACCTACGCCGACCAGGAGCTCGGGCTGAGTCAGACCGTCCGGATCGGGGCGATCCTGATGGTGCAGTTCGTGGCCTTCGGCGGCGCGCTGCTGCTGGGCAGGCTCGCCGTCTCCTACGGCGCCAAGCGGGTCGTGATGTACGCACTGGTGGCCTGGACCGCCGTCGTCGCCGTGGCGTACTTCCTGCCCAAGGGGTCGGCCCCGGCCTTCTTCGCGCTGGGCTTCGCCATCGCGATCGTGATGGGCGGCACCCAGGCCCTGTCGCGCTCGCTGTTCTCCCACGTGATCCCCCGGGGCAGGGAGGCGGAGTACTACAGCCTGTACGAGATCAGCGACAAGGGCTCGACGTTCCTCGGCTCCTTCACCCTCGGCCTGGCGCTCCAGCTCACCGACAGCTACCGGCTGGGGATCCTGTCGCTGCTGGTCTTCTTCGTGGCCGGCCTGGCCGGCCTGGCCGCGATCAACCTGCCCAGGGCCATCCGGGCGGCGGGCAACCCGGTCCCGGAACGCCTCTGAGCGGCCATCGGGCGGTGCCCGGCCCCCGCCCCGGACCCGCCGGTGATCGCCCGGGCCGCCCGCGGCCCGGGCACCGGCGCGCGGCGGTCTCCCGGCCCTCGCGGGGAATCCGCGGCGGGCGGCGGCGAAAAGCGCGGTTGGATCACGCCGTGTGTGGGAATCCACACACGGTATCAAGCGTTGTACGCCGTGGGAGATCAACCCCTCACGACGGGGCCCTCAGGAGGCATTGAAACATGGGCGAGCGTGCGCTGCGCGGTACCCGACTCGGGGCGACCAGCTACGAGAACGACCGCAACACCGATCTGGCCCCGCGTCAGGAGGTGTCCTACACCTGCCCGAAGGGCCATCGGTTCGACGTCCCGCTGGCGGCCGAGGCCGAGATCCCGGCCATGTGGGAGTGCCGCATGTGCGGCCTGAACGCCATCCGGGTGGACGGTGAGCTGCCGGAGGCCAAGAAGTCCAAGCCCCCGCGGACGCATTGGGACATGCTGCTGGAGCGGCGCTCCATCGAGGACCTGGAGGAGGTCCTCAACGAGCGGCTGGCGATCCTGCGCGCGCAGCGCCGCAAGAGCGCCTGACCTCCGGCGGAGGCCATCCGACCCGGCGGATCCGGCACTTGACGGGACCCCGGCGCCTTCGGGCGCCGGGGTCCCGTGCCGTTTCCGGCCCGCCACCGCCCGGCCCTGGCGCCACCCGGCCCTGCGCCGTCGACCCCGCCACCGCCCGGTCCTGTACCGTCGAGCCCGCCACCGGCGGCCCGACGCCGGTCGTGCCCGCCGCTCCGTCCGGCGGGCACGGCCCCCGCGTCCCTCGCGGCCTGCCGGCTTCACGGCGGTCCCTGTCATCCTCTGATCACACGCAGTACCCCATAACACTGCGATAGGGACCATTTGCCACATTCACGGCAAACTCCTCGGCCAATATCGTGACGGCACCTCGCCTGATCACCCCCCATCGGCCGAGGAGGCCCGACAGAGATGTCAAGGATCATCCGTTACGCCCTGGCGTTCGTCCTGGGGCTCGCGTTCGTCGCGACCGTCACCCCCGCCCAGGCCGCCCCCGACCGGGGCGCGTCCGTCCAGGCGGCCACCGCCCAGGCCACCGTCCGGACCGCCGTCCGCACGCTCCGCTACGACGCGAGCAGGGCCGCCGAGTTCCGCTCGGCCGTGGACCGCGCGGCGCAGATCTGGAACGGCAGCGTGGGCAACGTCCGCCTCGTCCCCGGCACCCCCGCCGACCTCGTCGTCCTGGCCGACAACGGCTGGCCCCGCGCCCAGCCCCTCGGACTGGGCCGGGGCACCGTGTGGATGGGACGGCAGGCCACCGACCAGGGCTACGACCCGCTGCGCATCGCCACCCACGAGCTCGGCCACATCCTCGGCCTGCCCGACCGGCGCACCGGCCGGTGCACCGACCTGATGTCGGGGTCGAGCGCGGGCACCGGCTGCACCAACCCCTACCCGAGCAGCGCGGAGCGGGCCGCCGTCGACCGGAACTTCGCGGGCTTCACCGCCCCGGAGGTCGAGTTCGGTGAGATCTACGTCGACCTCCCGGCGGCCGCCACGCGGTGACCGCCGGGCCGTACGGCCCGCACAGGCGGCCCGGCGCCCCGCGCCGGGCCCCGGCTCCGCCCTCGCACCGGCGGCGAGGCGCCCAGGCGAGGCGACCGGCCGCGAGGGCGGAGACCGGCCGCAGGGCCTCCGGGCGCCGGCGGGGCCGTGGAGCGGGACGGGGCCGGGAGAGCGGGACCGGAGCGGGCGGGGCCGGCCGCGGTGCGGGACCGCTTCCGGGGGAAGGACCCCGGGATGACCTCGACACCGACACCCGCACCGGTCCGCCTCAGCGTCGCCGTGGACGCGCCGGCCCCTCCCGAGCGGGTCTTCGCCGTGCTGACCGACTGGCCCCGGCACCACGAGTGGATGGTGCTGACCCGCGCGCGTGTCACGGCCGGTGACGGCCGCGGCGCCGGGAGCGGGCTGGCCGCCTTCACCGGGATCGGCCCGCTCGGCTTCCAGGACACGATGGAGATCACCCTGTGGGACCCGCCGGCGACGGTCGCGGTGCGGCACACCGGGCGGTTGGTGCGCGGCACCGGCGCCTTCCGCGTGCTCCCCCGCGCGGGCGCGGGCAGCACGATCGTCTGGGAGGAGGAGCTGGACCTGCCGTTCGGTCCCGCCGGCCGGCTCGGCTGGGCGCTGCTCCGCCCGGCGGCCGCGGCCCTGCTCCGGCTCTCCCTGCGCCGCCTGGCGGCGCTCAGCGCCCGGTGAGGACGGCCGCCGGGCGGGGGTCGGGAACCCCGGTGGGGCGCGCCCTCCGGCGCTCCGTGAACCGCTCCTGCGCGTCGAGCACGTCGTCCAGGTGGCGCACGGCCCACGCGCCCATCGCCCGCATGGGGCCGAGCAGCGCCCGGCGTCAGCGCGTAGTCCACGACGCCGCCCCATCGGCTGGCCGGCACCTCGAACGCGACACGCGCCAGGCAGTCGGAGGTCCGGAGGCAGGAGTGCACCATGCGCATCGGCATCCTCGGCACGGGCGCGATGACCGCGGCACCGGGCGGCGCGTGGGTCCGCGCGGGCCACGACGTCCTCGCCGGCGGACGCGCCAGGGAGCCTCGGCCGGGCCGCCGCGCTGATCACCTCGACAGGCTGCACGCCCGTGCCCTGCGGCGGGCTGTCCCGCGCGTTCTGTCTGGAGGCCGCGGCGGCGTTCGCGATCGGGGTGCGGTGGTCCGGGGCGCAGCCGCGCTCCGCCTTCCCGGCACCGGAGCGGGCACCGCTGGCCTCCCCGGAGGCTCCGGCGGCGGACGGAAGCGGACTGCGGCCGCCGGCGCGGGTCAGCCGGCGGGGAGGTCGCGCCCGGAGTCGCGGGCGGCCGGGCCCGCCGGCTCGTCGCGGACGACCTCGCCGTGGATGACGGGACCGCGGCCGCCGGTACGGCCGCGCGCCGCCGCCTCGAAGGGGTCGAACGGGGAGCCCGCCCCCATCGGGCCGAACGCCGCGCCGAGACCGGGGTCGGCGGCGGCCCGAGCGGCGAGGGCGCGGAGGCGGCGGGCGAAGAACCAGGCGCCGAGCCTGCGCATCAGCGGCCGGGTGACGGGCAGCACGAGCAGGAATCCGGCGATGTCGCTGATGAAGCCCGGGGTGAGCAGCAGGGTGCCGCCCGCGACGATCATGGCGCCGTCGGCGAGCTCGCGGTCGGGCATCCTGCCGCCCTGCAGCGCGGCCTGCAGGTCCCGCCAGGCCCTGCGGCCCTCGCGGCGGACGAGCCAGGAGCCGAGGAGGCCGCCGGCGATCAGCAGGGCGACCGTGAGCGGGCCGCCGATGACCTCGCCGACCTGGATCAGGACCCAGATCTCCAGAACCGGGACGACCAGGAAGGCCAGGAAGAGTAGAAGGCGCATCGTTTCCTCACTCGCACGGACGCCGTACGACAGTGACAACGTCCGCGGGGCCCTCCGCGTTCCGCGGAGGGGCGGAAGCGCCGCGAGGAGTCAGGCGGGGTGCGAGCCGAGGCGGCGCATCACCGCGGCGATGAGGGCCTCGACCAGCCGCATGGTGAGCACTTCGAGCACGATGACGGCGGCTTTGCTGAGAAAGGATGTGAAGAAATTGTCCATGACGACCCCAAAGGGATATAAGCCGCTTGAGGCTGGGTTCTCTGAGTAGGTCCGGTGAAGCTCTCTGCTCTCATCCCTCCTGACGGGCCGGGGACGGGGAGTCCTGGCGGCGGTGAGCCGGAGACCGCGGGTCCTCCCGGAGCGCCGGGAGCGGGGAGCGCCGCAGCAGCGGCTCCGCCGCCATGCCCAGGAGCGTGGCGGCCGTGGCGCTGCCGAGGCCGATGGACCATCCCACGGGGCCCAGGGGACGGGACCCGAAAAACCGGCTGACGCCGGGGAGCGAGACGATGCAGGCCAGGGCCGCGAGCGAGGCCAGGACCGCGAGCGCGACCACCGGGTCCCGCCCGCCCTTGGCGAGGGTCTGCATCAGCTGCGCCGAGACCAGGGCGACCAGCCCGATCGTGTCCGCCCTCCCCCGGGTGCCGGTCAGCCGCCCCGCGAGCCAGGCGGCCGAGGCCGCCGCCGTCGTGGTTGCGGCGCGCAGGTAGATGTCCCGGGTCAGGGAGGCGCCGAGCGAGTTCTCCGGCCCCTCGGCGAGCAGCTTCTCCGGGCTGGCCGCGGCGGGCGGCCGGACCGCCACCGCCATGGCGGGCACCATGTCGGTCAGCAGGTTGACCAGGAGCAGCTGCCGGGCGTTCAGCGCGCTGCGCCCGGTGAGCAGGTTGGACCCGACGGTGAAGGCGATCTCGCCGATGTTGCCGCCCAGCAGGATGCCCAGGGAGTCGCGGACCGAGCTCCACATGGACCTGCCCTCGACGATCGCGTCGACGATCGTCTCGATGCGGTCGTCGGTCACCACGACGTCCGCGGCCGCCCGGGCGGCGGGCGTGGCGCGGGAGCCCAGGGCGATGCCGACGTCCGCGGCGCGGATCGCCGGGGCGTCGTTGGCGCCGTCACCGGTGACCGCCACGGTCTCCCCCGCCCCGCGCAGGCAGGAGACGATCCGCGTCTTGTGCGCCGGGGTGGCCCGCGCGAACACCGCGACCTCGGGCAGCACCTTGGCCAGGACGTCGTCGTCGATGTCATCGAGCTCGGGACCCGTCATGACCCGCCGGCCGTCCAGCACGCCGAGCTCGGCGGCGATCGCCTCGGCGGTGCTCGGGTGGTCGCCGGTGACCATGACGACCCGGACGCCGGACCTCGTCAGGCGGGCCACGCTGCGCGCGGCGGTGGGCCGTACGGGATCGGCCAGGCCGAGGAAGCCGAGGAAGCAGAGCCCGCCGATGCGGCTCTCGTCGAGATCGCCCCGCCCGGAGGCGGGCCGCTGCGCCACCGCGAGCACCCGGTACCCCTGCCGGGCGAGGGCGTCCATCTCCCGCTCCAGTCCCAGCCTGGCCTCCTCGTCCAGGGGTTCCGTCCGCTCGCCGCGGCGCACCGCCGTGCAGCGGGCGAGCACGGTCTCCGGGGCGCCCTTGACGCTCAGCAGGCGGTCCGGGCCGCTCGCGCCGAGCACGGCGTGGTAGCCCCGTCCCGGCTCGAACGGCAGCTCGGCGATCCGCCACCAGCCGTCCGCCCCCTCCCGGGCGGTCACGCCGAGCAGGCGGGCGCCCTCCACGATGGCGCGGTCCGTGGCGTGGGCCAGGCCGGCACCGGATCCGGGGCCGGCGCGCAGCGCCGCGGCGACGACCGGCCGCAGCCCGGGCGGGAGCGCCCCCGCGGGGTGCGCGCCGCGCCCGTCCGAGACGCGGCCCAGGCTGATGCGCCCCTCGGTGAGCGTCCCGGTCTTGTCGAAGCACAGCACGTTCACCCGGCCCAGGGCCTCGATGGTGGAGGGGTTGCGCACCAGCGCGGCCCGCTTGGACAGCCGCCGCGCGGCGGCCAGCTCCGCGACCGTGGCGATGAAGGGCAGCCCCTCGGGCACGGCCGCCACGGCCAGGCTCACCGCGGGCACGAGTCCCGCCGCCAGCGAGCGGCCGCGGAGCAGGTCCACGGCCAGCAGGGCGAGGCCGGAGCCGATCGACAGCGGCAGGATCCGCCGGCCCAGCGCGCGCAGCCGCAGCTCCACCCCGGTCGGCGGGCGCGGCCCGGCGGCCAGCCGGGCCCCCCGGCCCGCCTCGGTCGCCTCGCCCGTCGCGACGACCACGGCGCGCCCGCTCCCCGCGGCCACGGTCGTGCCCTGGTAGAGCATGCAGCTGCGCTCCGCGACGGCCGAGGCCATCGTGGGCGCCGCGGTCTTCAGTACCGGCTGCGACTCGCCGGTGAGCGGCGACTCGTCGAGTTCGAGGCCCACCGCCTCCAGCACGCGGCAGTCGGCCGGTACGGCGTCGCCGGCGTGCAGTTCGACCACGTCCCCCGGGACCAGCTCCGTGGCGGTGGTCTGTGTGTCCCCGCCGGGCCGGCGGAGCCGCACCCGGATCGAGGATGCCTCGGTCAGGCTGCGCAGCGCCCCCTCCGCCCGGAGCCGCTGCGCGCCGCCCACGAGCGCGCTGACGACCGTCACCCCGCCGATCAGGACCGCGTCCAGCACCGAGCCGATCAGCGCGGACATGCCCGCCCCCGCCGCCAGCACGGGGGTCAGCGGGTTGGCCAGCTCCTCGGCGGAGGCGCGGACCAGGGACCGGCGCGGCGTCCCGGCCTCCTCCGTCCCCGTCCCGGCCCGCCGCCCGGCGGCGTCCGTCTCGGCGATCCCGTCGGGCGAGGAGTCCAGCCGGGCCAGGACGTCGTCGGCCGTCATCGCGTACCAGGGGGTGCCGTCGGCGCGGACCGGGGACGGCGCGCGTCCGGCGGCGCGGCCCGACAGCTCGCCCAGGGCGAGCGCGGCCAGCGAGACGCAGTTGCTCACCAGGTGCGCCCGGGCCGGTGCCGCCGCCTCCGGCCCGGCGACCGCCACGAGCGCGCCGATGCCCGCCCCGGCGGCGCCCAGCCGCACGCTGCGCCGGCTCGCCCTCCGCGCCCGGGGCAGGCAGCTCAACAGCAGGTGGGCGCCGGCGAGGTCGCCGACCACGTCCGCCTCCCACGGCACCCGGCCGGATCCGTCCGTCACCCCGACGCCCAGGTCCGCCTGGGCCAGCGCCCTGGCCAGGCCCCGCGAGACCACGGCGACGGCGCGGCCCTCGGCCTGGAGCGCGTGGACCGCGGCGGCGAGCCGGGCGCCGCCGGAGGCGGTCCGGCCGACGCCGAACCGCGCGGCCAGGCCCCGGTCCCCGCCCGAGAGCAGCACGGTGCCGGCGGCCTTGGCCGCCGCGACGACCGCCTCGGCCAGCGGGTCCGTCTCCCGGGCCAGGGCGGCCACGGCGACCAGCTCGCCGCGCCGGGTCAGTCCCACGGCCCGCAGCCCCTGGGCGCGCCAGGCGTGCCCCTCGGCCGCCTGCGGACCGGGCAGCCGGGTCAGCGGCCCGACGGCCCACTCCCCGTCCCGCCGGTGCGCGGTGGGGTCGGCGGGGTCGATGAGGGCGTGCAGCCGCGCGTACAGCGTGTCGGCGTCCACCTCGCCCGCCCCGTCCGCGCCGCCCGTCCCGCCCGCGCCCGCGGCGCCGTCGGCGGGGCGCAGGACGCGGTCGACCGTCCAGGCGCCCGTGAGCAGGACCTCGGCGTCGAGGACGACCGTGTCGACGCGGTCGAGGCGGCGCAGGGCGTGCGGGTCGAGCACCACCGAGCCGCGCCGCGCCAGGGCGCGCCCGACCGCGCCCGCGAACGCCCGCCGGCCCAGCTTCGCCTGCTTGGGCGTGGCCGCGACCATCATGGCGTGGCCGCGGCGGGCGCTGCGGCTGAAGGACCTGGTCAGCGCGTAGGCCCCCACCGTCGCCGGGCTCGCGACGTCCGCGTACCGCTCGATCGGGCCGCCGGGCAGCGGGACGGGGCGCGGCCGGACCGGCTTGCTGATGTGGCGGTAGGCGCCCCGGGTGCGGGCCAGCTCCTGCTCCAGGCGCCGCCAGGCCGCCCGCACGGCGCGCGCCTCGGCGTAGTGGACGAGCGACCCCGCCGCGTGGACGAGCAGCGCGGAAGGGCTCAGCGCGAGCGTCTGGCCGACGACGTGCCCGGCGGTGAACAGCGTGTCGGCGGCGGAGCGGCCGATCCGGCGGTTCAGCTCCTGGCGCAGGGCCGGAGTGGAGTCCGCCAGGTGCAGCAGGGCCGGCACCACCGGGGAGAGCCTCGGCAGCCGCGCCGCCTTCCCGGCCAGCGCCAGCCCGATCCCGGCCGCGTCCGCGCAGAGCCGGAGCGCGGCGCGCGCGTGCCGCTCCGCCAGGCGGACCGGCGGGTGGTGCGGCGGGTGGTGCGGGGCCCGGTCCCCACCGCTCCCGCCGTCCGCCTCCCCGCCCGGGCCGGAGGCGGCCGCCGCGTCCGCCGCCCCGGACACCGCGCCGTCCGCCGCGCCGGGACCGCCCGCCTCCGCCTCGCCGGCCTCCGGGCCGCGCTCCCGGCCGGGCGCCGTCCCCGGCCCCGTACCGGCCGTGCCGGTCTCCGTGCCGGGCCCGGCGTCGAACTCGGCGACGACCGCCAGCAGTTCGCCGTGACCGGCCGGGTCCTCGCGTCCGGAGACGAAGACGCAGCCGAGGGCGCCGTTGACCTCCGCCCGCTCCACCCCGTCCAGCGCGCGCAGCCGCGCCTCGAGCCGACGCGCCGCCCGCTCCGTGCCCGGGCGGCCGATCGCGTGCAGGTCGATCCGGATCCCTCCGGGGCAGGGCCGCACCCTGCGGGTACGCGGCAGCGTGCCCGCGAGGCAGTCCGGCAGGACGTCCCGGAGCACGTCGGTGGAGATCACGAGCAACCGTGACAGCAACATTCACCTCTCCAGCGGGCCTGGATCGAGCGGCGGGAACGGCCGGGCGGACCGGCGGCGGGAACGGCCGGGCGGACCGGCGGCGGGAACGGCCGGGCGGACCGGGGTCCGGGCCGGGCGGAGGCGGTCAGGCGGAGGCGCGTCCCCCGCCGTCCGCCCGCGCCCGGGACTCCTCCCCGCCTCCTCCGCGGGAGCGCTGGGCGATTACCGTCCCGACGCCGATCGCGGCGGCCACCGGCCACTCCAGGAGCCCGAACGCCGCCAGCGCGCCGAGCCCGCCGTAGTAGGCCAGGCGCTCGCGCGGCGGGAGGAAGGAGCGGGCGATGCCGAGGACCTGGCCGATCTCCCGCCCGGTGACCTGCGGAGGCCGGAACTGCAAGGTGATCATGGGAAGCGTCAGGGTGAGCGGCCGGTCGGCGTGCCCGTTCCCCGCGAGCTCCACGGGGTCCACGGACTGCACGGGCTTCGCCGCGGCGGGCTTGCGCCCGGCGGCCGTACCGGATCTGGACTGCGCACGCTCACGTGATCGCCGGGTCGTCTGAGCGGTTTCCGTCATGGCCCCTTCTCTCAAGAGTCGGGGGGACGCTCTCCATGGTGTCAGCGGAGGGACGGGCCCTCCGGCTGCCGGTACATGACCTGCGAGGTCGCTCCTGTACGTTCCTCGAAGCGGCGCGCCGGAAACGTCCGGAACGGGATCCCCGACCGGCGCGGAGACCGAGCCGGGTTCAGCCCGGCGCCGAGGGGTCGGCCGGCAGGCACACCGTGAAGGCGGTGCCCCCGCCCTCGCGCGGTGCGGCGGTGACGGTGCCGCCGTGGGCCTCCACGATCGCCTTGGTGACGGCCAGTCCCAGCCCGGTGCCCTTGATCCCGGCCCGGCGGGCGGTGGAGGCCCGGAAGAACCGGGTGAACAGCTGATCGTACTGGTCGGCCGGGATGCCGATGCCGCTGTCGGCGACGGTCACCGCGACCGTGCCCCCGCGCCCGTCACCGCCGCGCCGGTGCTCGCCGGTGACGGTGACGGTGCCGCCGTCGGGCGTGTACTTGACCGCGTTCGACAGCAGGTTGTCCATCACCTGGCGCAGCCGCACCGGGTCGGCGTGCACGTGCAGGTGGTGGGGGAGGTCGGCGGTCAGGTCGATCCGCCTGGCCCGGGCGGCCGCCCGGTGCTCGTCGACGGCCTGGCGGACCAGGCGGGTCAGCCACACCGTGCGCGCGTCGATGCTCACCCGGCCGGACTCCAGGCGGGCCAGGTCCAGCAGGTCGTCCACCAGGTGCTGCAGGTGGTCGCTCTTGCGGTCGATGACCTCGATGAAGGTCCGGTAGTCCTCGGGCAGCTCGGGGGCCTCGCGCAGCATCTCGGCGTAGCTGCGGATGACGCTGATGGGGCTGCGCAGCTCGTGGCTGGCCATCGCCATCAGGTCGTCCTTCATCGCGTCCAGCTCCCGCAGCCGGTCGACCTGCTGCTGGCGCTGGGCGAGCAGGCGCTCCCGCTCCTCGGCGATCTCGTGGTGCCCGGTGACGTCCGTGGAGATGCCGTCGACCAGCAGCCGCTCCCCCTCGCGGCGGGGCACGCCCCGGGTCCAGATCCAGCGGGTGACGCCGTCCAGGCCGATGAGCCGGTACTCCAGCTGCGCCCGGCGGCCGGAGACGAGCTCGGCGCAGTAGGCGTGGAAGGCGTCGTGGTCGTCGGGGTGGACGAGCCGGAGCATGACGGCGATGAAGTCGTCGTCGGGGCCGAGGCGCAGCCGTCCGCCGAACACGGTGGTGTGCTCGGTGTTGACGTAGATCGGGCGGGCCGTGCCGTCGGGGCGGATCTCGACGGTCCAGATCTTGTCGGTGAGCTGGTTGACGATCTGGTCGAACTGGCGGCGGCTCTCGGCCAGGGCCACGCTGAGCTCCTCGGCGCGGCGGCGCTCCATGTACCGGCCGATGTGGGCGCAGACGCCGTCCAGCAGGTCGACCAGATCGCGGTCGGGCTGCTGGGGGTGGTCCGCGCCGAAGATCAGCACGCCCAGCACCTGGTCGCCGCTGCGCACCGGCAGGGCCATCGCCGAGCGCAGACCGGCCCGCAGCGCGCCCTGCAGCCGGGAGAAGTCACGCGGTTCGGCCGCCATGTCGCCGATCCAGACCGGCTCCCCGCGCTCCCAGGCCAGTCCGGGCAGGTCCTGCCCCCGGGCGAACGAGGTCGGCTGGCCGGCGGTGAAGGCCGTCAGGTCCCGTCCGGGCCTGCTCCAGAAAGCGATGGAGGTGATGGACTCCCCGCCGGGGTCGACCTGCCAGTACTCGCCGTAGGTCCAGCCGAGCGCCTCGGTGACCGCGGCGGCCACGCCGACGGCGGCCTCCTGGGTGGAGGCGGCGTCGGCCAGGACCTCCACCACCGCGTGCTGGGCCGAGCGCAGCGTCTCGGCCCGGCGGGCGGCGGTGATGTCGTGCAGGGTCACCACCGCGCCCAGGGTGCGTCCGTCGTCGGCCTCGATCGGCCGGCCGGTGACGGCGAACCGGCGCGGTTCGACGCCCGGAGGGCGGGCGACGACCTCCTCGCCGTCGATCCGCTCGCCGGCCAGGACCCGCGCCAGCGGCACCCGGTCGCCGCGCAGCGGGGTGCGCCCGTCGGCGGCGAAGACCTGGAAGGCGTCCCCCGCGTCCAGGGCGTGGGCGTGGGGTCCCCAGGTACGGATCTCCCGCAGCGGCAGGTTGGTGAAGATCACCTGCCCCTCGGCGTCGCAGGCGTCGACCCCGACGTCCAGGCTGTCGAGCAGCGCCCGCAGGAACCTGCTCTCGTCCTCCGGCCGCCGGGGCCCGGTCCGGGCCAGCCGCGCCTCGATCTCGGCCTCCGCCAGCGCGGCCAGGTCCTCCAGCGTCTCCAGTTGCTCGCCGCTCCACTGCCGGGGCTCGGCGTCGACCACGCACAGCGTGCCCAGCACCTGGCCGCGTCCCGCCCGCAGCGGCATCCCGGCGTAGGAGCCCAGCGGCCCGACGCGGGCGGCCCCGACCTCGCGCCAGCGCGTGTCGGCGCGCACGTCGGGCACGGTCAGCGGCGCGTCGTTCGCCACGATGTGCCGGCACAGCGACTGCGACAGGGGGATCCGCCGGTCGCGCCCGGGAGCGGCGGACCCGGCCGCGCTGACGACTATCTGGCGCTCGGCGTCGACCAGCGACACCATCGCCGCCGACACCCCCAGCCATCGCACCGCCAGGCGGGTCACCCGGTCCAGCCGGGGGACCTCGGCCGCCTCCAGCAGGCCGGTGGCGTGCAGCGTCCGCAGTCTCCGGGCGTCGCGGATGCGATCCGTCGCCGACACGATCCCACCTCCCCGAGGGGGTTCTCCACCCCGCACCTGGGTCTACCCGCAACGTTACGCGACCACGGGTGCCGGGCACCGGTCGGCGCCCCGCGGGCACGGTCCGGGGCACCGGGCGGGACGCGGCGCGGGAGGCCGGGCGGTGCCCGCGCGGCACCGGGGCCGGGGCGTCAGCGCTGCCGCCGCAGCCTGCGGGGCAGGCCGGTCACCCCCCACAGGGTGATCCGCCACAGCGCCTCGGCCATGATGTCCCGGCTCATCTTGCTGGCGCCGACGGTGCGCTCCACGAAGGTGATCGGCACCTCGGTGACGCGCAGGCCGTGCCGGACCGTGCGCAGCGTCAGGTCGACCTGGAAGCAGTAGCCCTGCGACGCCACGTCGTCCAGGCCGATCTTCTCCAGGGTCGAGGCGCGGTAGGCGCGGAAGCCCGCGGTGGCGTCGCGGACGGGGAAGCCGAGCATCATCCGGCTGTAGAGGTTCGCGCCGCGGGACAGGAACTCCCGGGAGGCGGGCCAGTTGACCACCTTGCCGCCGGGCACCCAGCGCGAGCCGATGGCCAGGTCGGCGCCGGCGGCCAGCGCCCGGAGCAGCTTGGGCAGCTCCTCGGGCTGGTGGGAGCCGTCGGCGTCCATCTCCACGAGCACGTCGTAGCCCTCGGCCATGCCCCAGCGGAACCCCGCGATGTAGGCGGCGCCCAGGCCCTGCTTGCCCGGCCGGTGCAGCACGTGGACGTGGTCGTCGGCGGCGGCCAGCCCGTCGGCGACCTCGCCGGTGCCGTCGGGGCTGGCGTCGTCGGCGACCAGCAGGTGCGCCTCGGGCACCGCCTCGCGCACCCGCCGGACGATCATCGGCAGGTTCTCCCGCTCGTTGTACGTAGGGACGATGACGAGCACCCTGCCGACCATCCGCTCCATCATGCGCCTTCCACCTGCCGCTCGTCCTGCTGTGCCTTCCGGTCCGCCGGCGCGCGCCGCCGGAGCACCGGGACCGCCGGGACCGCCGGGACCGCCGGGACCACGGCCAGCGCGGCCGTACCCACCAGTATCAGGGCCCACTCGGGCAACGCGCCAACCCCGGTGGCCACGGTCCGCTCCGTGCGGACCGAGACGGTCAGCACGGCCATGTCGGGGACCAGCTCGTCCGTGCGCCAGACCACCTCGCCCTCCGGGGTCACCGCGGCGGAGATCCCGGTGATCGCGGAGGTGACCACGGCGCGGTTGTGCTCCACGGCGCGCAGCTGCGACATGGCCAGCTGCTGGGGCGGCAGGCCGGTCCGCGCGTAGGTGGCGTTGTTGGTCTGCACCACCAGGGGGCTGGCACCGGTCCGGGCGGTGCCGCGGACGACGTCGTCGAAGGCGACCTCGTAGCAGTTGACCGCTCCGACGGTCACCGGCCCGAGCCTCAGGTCGCCGTCGCGGGTGCCGGCCACCGACTGCTTGCCGACCAGGGAGGCCCGCTCGAACAGGGCGAGCACGAGGTCCTTCATCGGGGTGAACTCGCCGAAGGGCACGAGCTTCTGCTTGTCGTAGTAGGCGCCGGGCCCGGTCACCGGGTCCCACACCAGGCTGCGGGTGGCCCGGTTGCTCTCCCCGATCCCGACCACGGCCCCGACCAGGACGGGCACGCCGATGTCCTTCACCGCGGCGTCGATCTCGGCGCGGGCCGTGGCGCTGCGGTAGGGGTCGATGTCGGTGGAGTTCTCCGGCAGCACCACGATGTCCGGCCGGGGCATCCGGCCGTCCCGTACGGCCTGCGCCATCTCGTGGAGCTTGCGGGTGTGGTTGCGCAGCACCACGGCCGGCTCGTCGCCCAGCGGGGTCATGCCCCGGCCGGGCACGTTGCCCTGGATGACGCCGACGGTGACGGTCCTTCCCTCGTCTCCGTACCGGGGTACGGCGAAGGCCCCGGCGGGGACCGCCAGGGCCAGGGCGAGCGGCGGCACGGCGGAGCGGGCGAACGCCCGGCCCCGCGGCCGCGGCGCGTGCCGGGCCCGCAGCGCGGCCAGGGCGAGCAGCGCCCCGCAGAGCACCGCCGCGAAGCTGACCAGCGGCGCCCCGCCCAGGGCCGCGTACGGGGTCAGGACCGACTCGCCCTGGCTGAAGGCGATCCGCATCCAGGGGAAGCCCCCGAAGGGGACGGCGCCGCGGGCCCACTCCATGGCGACCCAGAGCGCGGAGCTCCACAGGGGCCACAGGGGCAGCCGGGCGACCAGGGCGGTGCCGGCCCCCCAGGCGGCGTAGAAGAGGCTCTCGATGGCCGTCAGGCCCAGCCAGGCGTCCGTGCCGATGGGGCTGACCCAGTGCAGCCCGGGGGCGAGGAAGGCGAGCCCTCCGGCGAGGCCGAGCCAGGCGGCCCGGCGGGGGCGGGTGCCGTGCACCGCCAGGATCATGAGCGCGGCGCCGAGAGGGGCGAGGTACCACAGGCCGATCGGAGGGAAGGCGAGGTAGAGCAGGAGCCCGCCCGCGGCCGCGGCGGCCGCGCGGGCCGCCGCCCGACGGCGCGGGGAGACGCCCGGGGCCTGCGCGCGGGAGGACTCCGGGGGGCCCCCGACCGGCGGGGCCGTCTTCTCCTGCACCACGGGGCTCTCCTCGGACGTCCGGACCTGCAGCACGTGCTAGCCGAACGGTACCCGCAGCACGACAGCGGGGTGACCTCCAGGGCGGACGGATGCCCTGGGGATCACCCCGACATTCGCGTGACCGGCACGGGAGCGGGAAGAGTGCCCGGACGAACCCTTCGGACCGGTTCCGTCCCGTCGGCGGCGGGCGCGGATTGCCGTTGTCTACTGGGTGCCCAGGCATCCCCCGGGTCCATTCCCCCACCCGGCTGGGGTGCCCCGACCCGACGGATCACCGGTCCTGCGCCTGGCTGTGCGGGCGGAGTGACGCTCCGCCGCGGGCGAGGAACCGGTGATGTCAGGGACGGCCAACCGGCCAGTCCCGTGCTGGACTGGGGAGCAAAACTACCGACCTCAGCGCAGATGTCAACCTCGTCGCCAACTGCGGAAACGTCCTGTTTCCGCAGCTAGGGCGCGCCCGGCTCCGGCGCGGGCGGTCTGGTCCGCGCCGGCGTCCCCGCCCCGGCCGGCCCGTCTCAGGCGGTCCGGTGCCGCTCCAGCCCGGCGAGCGGCCCGGGCAGCGGCCGGCTGTGGACCACGCCGAGCCGCCGCGTGGCCCGGGTCAGGGCGACGTACAGGTCGCTCGCGCCCCGGGGCGACTCCGCCAGGATCAGGGCGGGCTCGGCCACGATGACGGCGTCGAACTCCAGCCCCTTGGCCTCGGCGACGCCCAGGACCGCCACCGGGGCGTCCAGGGCCGCCGTGCCGGGCCCGGCGACCGCGCCGTCGACGGAGCGGGTCACGGCCTCGCCCAGCTCGGCGGCGAGGGAGGCGGGGACGAGCACCGCCAGGCGGCCGCCCTCGACGAGCTCGGCCTTGACCAGCTCGGGGAGGGACTCCAGCGGGGAGGCGGCCCAGGGGCGCTCGCCGGTCTGCCGCACCGAGGCGGGCGCGGCCAGGCCGGGGCCGACCAGCGGGAGCACGGCGGCGGCCACCTCCATCAGCTCGGTGGGGGTGCGGTAGTTCACACTGAGGGTCTCGATCCGCCAGCGCCCGGCCGCGTACGGGTCGAGCACCCGGTCCCAGGAGCGGGCCCCGGCCGCCGAGGCGGTCTGCGCCAGGTCGCCGACGATCGTCATCGACCGGCTGGGGCACCGGCGCATGACCATGCGCCAGTCCATCGGCGACAGCTCCTGCGCCTCGTCCACGATGACGTGGCCGAAGGCCCAGGTGCGGTCGCCGGCGGCCCGCTCGGCGGTGGTCCGGTAGATGTCGTCGTCCAGGTGCCGGGCGGCGAACCTCTCCGCGTCCATGATCTCGGACAGGCCGGTCAGCTCCAGCACCTCCTTGGCGTAGGCGAGGCGCATGCCGGCCTCCTCCTGCTCGGCGGCGCGGGCGGCGGCCTGCTCCTCCTCGGCCATCCACGCCCCGGCCCGCAGCACGGCGGGGTCGATGTCGCCGAGCAGCTCGGCGGCCTCGTCCAGCAGCGCCACGTCGGCGGGGGTCCACCAGGTCTCCCCCTTGCGGGGCGGCTCGCGCAGCAGCAGCCCGCGCTCGGCCGGGCTCAGGTCGGCCGCGGCGTACTCGAGCCGTTCGCGGGAGGTGAACAGCCCGAGCAGGAGCTGCTGCGGGGTGGTGTAGGGCCACAGCCGGTTCAGCGCGGCCTTCACCGGCTGCTCGGTGCGGAGCTCCTCGCGCAGGTCGGCCAGCTCGTCGTCGTCGACGGCGCCCTTGCCGAGCTCCCGGGCCGCCTGCCGGGCGAGGGCGTTGAGCAGGTGGCGGACGAAGACGGCGCGGGCCTCGTTGTGCGGGCGGCGCGAGCGGGCGGCCCGGTTGCGCGCGGCCTCCAGGGTTCGGCCGTCGAGGCGGAGCGTGTAGCGGTCCAGCTTGATCTCGATGGGCTTGCGGGGCACCCGCTGCCGGTCCCGTACGGCGCGCGCCAGCACCTGCGCCATGCGCTCGTCGCCCTTGACCGCGGCCGTCCCGGGGTGCTCCGGCGCGGTGGCGGTGATCCCGGGGTACAGCTCGGCGACCGTGGACAGCAGCACGTCGGTCTCGCCCAGGGAGGGCAGGACCTGCTCGATGTAGCGCAGGAAGGTGAGGTTGGGGCCGAGGATGAGCACGCCCTTGCGGGCCAGCTTCTCCCGGTGGGTGTAGAGCAGGTAGGCCGCCCGGTGCAGGGCGACGACGGTCTTGCCGGTGCCGGGCCCGCCCTGCACGACGAGCACGCCGGCCAGGTCGGATCGGATGATGCGGTCCTGCTCGGCCTGGATGGTGGCCACGATGTCGCGCATGCGCCCGGTGCGGCGGGCGCCGAGCGAGGCCAGCAGGGCGGCCTCGCCGTTGAGCGTGGCCTCGTCCTCCTCGGTGAGGGCGTCGAGGTCGAGCAGGTCGTCGTCGACGCCGATCACCGTGCGCCCCCTGGTCTGCAGGTGGCGGCGGCGGGTGACGCCCATCGGGGCGGTGGGGGTGGCCCGGTAGAAGGGCTGCGCCACCGGGGCCCGCCAGTCGATCAGCAGGCGGCGCTGGTCGTCGTCGGCCAGTCCGATGCGGCCGATGTAGAGGGAGGTGTGGTCGGCGTTGTCGAGCCGCCCGAAGCACAGGCCGTTCTCCACCGCCCACAGGCGGGCCAGCCGCTCGGCGTACATCCCGGCGAAGGTGTCGCGCTCCGAGCGGTTCTGGTGGGTGCCGCCGCCTCCCTGGGCCAGCACGCCGTCGAGTTGCCGCTGGGTGCGCTCGCGCAGGAGGTCGAGCCGTGCGTACAGGGCGGAGACGTATCCCTGCTCCTTGGCGAGCTCGATTTGACGGGTTGCCGCTGCTCCACTATCTTTGGCGCTAATAGGATGCTCCGGGCTTTATGACGCTTTGTGCTGGTTGTTGTGACAAACCATCACCATACCAGGTCCGTCGAGCCGTTCCCATTCCCCTCGCCCGCGCGCACCGGGCCGCCTCCGCCGCCGCGCCGTCACGTGTCGATCGCGGCCCGGCCGCGACCGCCCGCGGCCCCTTGACGCCCCGGCGCCGCCTCCTTAGATTCTCCTCAAGTTAGGAAACTTTCCTAACCCCGAGGAGACGTGGAGGGGCCGTGCCTCAGCCGACACCGGGTACGCCGAGCCTGCTGCGGGCGATCAACGACCGCGCCGCGCTCCGGGCCCTGCTGGAGCGCGGGCCGCTCACCCGCCCCGAGATCGGCGCGATCACCGGTCTGTCCAAGCCCACCGCCTCGCAGCTGCTCCTGCGGCTGCAGGAGGCGGGGCTGGTCGTGCCGGGCGGGGTCCGCGAGGGGCTGCCCGGCCGTACCGCGGAGGTCTACCGGCTCAACCCGGCCGCCGCCTACGTCGCCGCCCTCGACGTCACCCGCACCCACATCGACGCCAGGGTGGCCGACATCACCGGCGCGGTGGTCGGCGAGCACCGGCAGCCCGTGCCCGCCGGTTCCGGCGATCCGGTCCGGGGCGCGCGCGCCGCCCTGGAGGGCGCGCACGCCCCCGCCGGCCTGCGGCGCGTGGTCGTCGGCGTGCAGGGCGCGCCCGACCCCGGCACCGGCAGGCTCGGCTACGCCACCGCCGAGGACCTGCCCGGCTGGCTCGGCCCGGACCTCGCCGCCGTCCTCGGCGAGGGTCTCGGCGTCCCCGTCTCCGTGGAGAACAACGTCAACCTGGTCGCCCAGGCCGAGCAGGCGCACGGCGCGGCCCGCGGGCACCGGGACTTCGTGCTGCTCTGGGCCGACGAGGGCCTCGGCGCGGCGCTGGTGCTCGGCGGCCGACTGCACCGCGGCGCCACCGGCGGCGCGGGCGAGATCGGCTACATGCCGGCCCCCGGCGCCCCCACCGCCCGCGAGACCGGGCGCTACGGCGACCACGGCTACCAGGCGCTCGGCGGCGGCCCCGCCGTGCTGTCGGTCCTGCGCCCGTACGGCCTGCACGGCGACGGCCCCGCCGAGGCCGTGGCCGAGGCCGTGCGGGCGGCCGGATCCGGCGGCGGGCGGGCCGCGGCCGCCCTCGCCGGGCTGCGCGAGATCGCCGCGCGGCTGGCCGTCGGCCTGGCGTCGATCACCGCGGTCGTCGACCCCGAGATCGTCGTGCTGACCGGCGGCACCCTCCTGGCCGGCGGCGAGCTGCTGCGCGGGATCGTCGAGGAGGAGCTGCACGCCCTGACCATCCCCCGCCCGCCGCTGCTGCTGTCGGCCGTCGAGGGCAACCCGGTCCTCGCCGGCGCCCTCGACCTCGCCCTGGCCGCCGCCCGCGACGAGGTCTTCGGCTCCCCCCTGCCCGCCTGACCGTCCGCCCCCGCTCCCCTCCGACCTCCCCGCCCTCCCTCGGGCCTTCCCGCCGCCGGACCGGCGCCGCTCCGCGCCGTCCCCTCAGCACCCCGTCCCGACCTCCCCGCCCGGGGCACCCCGGCCCATCCGATTCATCCGGTCATCCGTTCATTCGATCATCCGGTCATCCACCCCCCAAATTCGAGGAGGCCACTGTCGTGAACCGACGGTTTCTCGCCCTCACCGCGGCCGCCGTCTCGGCCGCGGCCCTGACCGCCTGCACCGCGGGCGACCAGGGCGCACCCGCCCTCGGCTCCCGGCCGGAGCCCTCCGGCGGCGCGGCCCTGCCCCCGGCGACCATCGAGCTCTGGCACGGCTTCAGCGCGCCCAGCGAGGTCAAGGCGTTCGAGGACGCCGTCGCCGGGTTCCGCGAGAAGTTCCCGCAGATCACCGTCAAGCTCACCAAGGGCGTCCAGGACGACCAGATCACCCAGGCCGTGCGGGGCGGCAACCCGCCCGACGTGGCCGCCTCCTTCACCACCGACAACGTGGCGCAGTGGTGCCGCAGCGGGGTCTTCCAGGACCTCACGCCGGTGATCCGGCAGGACGGCGTCGACCTGTCGGTGCTGCCCGCGGCCGCGCGCTCCTACACCGAGTTCGAGGGCAGGCGCTGCACGATGCCGATGCTGGCCGACGCCTACGGCCTCTACTACAACAAGGCCCTGATGAAGGGCGAGCAGCCGCCGAAGACCATGTCGGAGCTGGCCGAGCTGGCCAAGAAGCTCACCGTCCGCGACGCCGACGGGAACATCGAGGTCGCCGGCTTCATCCCCAGCGTCCAGTACTACGAGAACTCCCCCTCCCACCTGGGCCCGATGGTCGGGGCGAAGTGGTACAACGAGGACGGCACCTCGGCCATCGGCTCCGACCCCGCCTGGAAGAAGCTCCTGACCTGGCAGAAGGAGCTCATCGACTGGTACGGCTACGACAAGCTCGACAGGTTCCGCAAGAGCCTGGGCGACGAGTGGAGCGCCGAGCACCCCTTCCACAAGGGCAAGGTCGCCATGGTGATCGACGGCGAGTGGCGGAACGCCATGATCGCCAATGACGCGGCGGACCTCGACTACGGCACCGCGCCGATGCCCGTCGCCGACGACCGGCCCGACCTGTACGGCAGCGGCTTCACCGCCGGCACCGTGATCGGCGTGCCCAGGGGCGCCGCGCACCCGCAGCACGCCTGGGAGCTGGTCAAGCACCTGACCACCGACACCGGCAGCCTGGTCACGCTCTCCAACGCGCTGCGCAACGTGCCGACGACCAAGGCCGCGATGGAGTCCCCCGACCTGAAGAAGGACGCGAACTTCCAGACGTTCCTCGACATCTTCAACCACCCCAGGACGAGCACGCTGCCGCCGAACGTCAACAGCGTCTTCAACCAGGAGGCCTTCACGACGTTCGTCGTCGAGTGGGAGAAGGGCTCGGTCACCGACCTCGCCGCGGGGCTGGCCGAGGTCGACCGGCGCATCGACGACAAGCTGAAGCTCTCCGGGGGCTGATCCGCGATGAGCACCGTCCCGGCGGCGCCGCGCGCACCGCGGCGCCGCGAGGGCCTGCGGGCCCTGCTCTGGCTGTCGCCCTGGCTGACCGGGTTCGCGGCCTTCTTCCTGTACCCGCTCGCCGCGACCGTCTACTTCTCCTTCCACCGCTACGACCTGTTCACGCTGGAGTTCGTCGGCCTCGACAACTACCGCTACCTGCTGGCGGACGAGCGGGCGCTGGTGGCCATCGGCAACACCCTGTGGCTGGTCGCCTTCATGGTCCCCGCCCAGGTGCTGTTCGCCCTCGGCCTGGCCTGGCTGGTCACCCGGCTGAAGGCGGGCGCGGGCCTGGTGCGGACCGCCTTCTACCTGCCCTCGCTGATCCCGACGGTGGCGGGCACGGTGGCGTTCGTCTTCCTGCTGAACCCGGCGACCGGTCCGATGAACCAGTTCCTGGAACTGTTCGGGATCACCGGCCCCGACTGGTTCGGAGACGAGGACTGGGCCAAGCCGAGCCTGACCCTGCTGGGCATGTGGGGCGCGGGCAACACCATGGTGATCTTCCTGGCGGCCCTGCTCGACGTGCCGAAGCACCTGTACGAGGCGGCCGCGCTCGACGGGGCGGGCGCCTGGCGCCAGTTCCGCAGCGTGACGCTGCCGACGATCTCCCCGGTGCTGCTGTTCTCCGCGGTCACCGGCGTCATCTACGCCCTGCAGTACTTCACCCAGGCGATGATCGCCGCCCGGGTCGCCTCCGGCTCCACCGACTCCCCGGGCAGCAGCTTCGTGCCCGGCTACCCGGAGATGTCCACGCTGACCCTGCCCCAGTGGCTGTTCCAGATGGGCTTCCGCGACTTCTCCATGGGATACGCGTGCGTGCTGGCGCTGCTGCTGTTCGCCGCGTCGATGGTCTTCACCCTGATCCTGCTGCGCCGGTTCCGCGCCCTGGAGGAGGCCGTATGAGCACCGCCCTCACCGCCGGACAGGGCGCCCCCGCCGCGCCCGGCACCCCGGCGGCCCCGGTCCGCCGCCCGGGCCCCCGGGGCGTGCGCGGGCGGCGGGCCCTGTACTGGGTCGCCACCCACGCCCTGGCCCTGGCGATCGCGGTCATGTTCCTCGCCCCGCTGGTCTTCATCGCGCTCACCGCGCTCATGACCGACCAGCAGGCGCTGACCAGCGACCTGTGGCCGCGCTCGTGGAACTGGGGCAACTTCGCCGAGGTGTTCGCCCGCTCCGACCTGCTGCGGTGGATCGGCAACACCATGCTGTACGCGGGCCTGGGCACCGCGTTCATGCTGCTGTCGTCGGTGCCGGTGGCCTACGCGCTGGCCCGTTTCCGCTTCCCTGGGCGCCGGACCGCCTTCCTGGCGGTCATCACGACGATGATGCTGCCGCCGCAGGTGGTCGCCGTACCGGTCTACCTGGTCTGGGCCCGCGCCGACCTGACCGGCACGCTCTGGCCGCTGGTCCTGCCCATGCTGCTCGGCGACGCCTTCTCGATCTTCCTGCTCCGCCAGTTCCTGCTGACGATCCCCCGGGAGTACACCGAGGCGGCGCGGGTCGACGGCTGCTCGGACCTGGCCACGCTGCTGCGGATCATCCTGCCCATGGCCCGGCCCGCGATCGCCGCGGTGGCGCTGTTCCAGTTCTTCTACTGCTGGAACGACTACTACGGGCCGCTGCTGTACGCCTCCACCGAGGTGGAGAACTGGACGCTGTCCATCGGGCTGGCGTCCTTCAAGGCCCTGCACAGCGTGCAGTGGAACCTCACCATGGCGGCCACGTTGCTCGTCATGGCACCTGTGATAATCGTGTTCTTCCTCGCCCAGAAGGTCTTCATCGAGGGCGTCACTCTGACGGGAGTCAAAGGTTGAAGCTGGCCGTTGTCGGGGGCGGTTCGACGTACACTCCGGAACTGGTCGACGGGTTCGCACGGCTCCGGGACGAGCTCCCCCTCACCGAGCTCGCCCTGGTCGACCCGGATCCCGCGCGGCTCGGCCCGGTCGCGGGCATGGCCCGCCGGATGCTGGCCCGCGCCGGGCACCCGGCCGGGGTCACCGCGACCGCCTCGGTCGCCGAGGGGGTGGCCGGGGCGCAGGCCGTGCTGCTGCAGCTGCGCGTCGGCGGCCAGGCCGCGCGCGACGTCGACGAGACGCTCCCCCTGGAGTGCGGCTGCGTGGGCCAGGAGACGACCGGCGCGGGCGGCCTGGCCAAGGCGCTGCGCACCGTCCCGGTGGTGCTGGACATCGCCGAGCAGGTGCGGCGGCACGCGCCCGGCGCGTGGATCGTCGACTTCACCAACCCGGTCGGCATCGTCACCCGGGCGCTGCTGTCGGCCGGGCACCGCGCCATCGGCCTGTGCAACGTGGCGATCGGCCTGCAGCGCCGCTTCGCCGCCGCCCTCGGCGTCGCGCCCGGGCGCGTCTCGCTGGGCCACGTCGGGCTGAACCACCTGACCTGGGTGCGCTCGGTCCGCCTCGACGGCGCGGAGGTCCTCCCCGAGCTGCTGGACGGGCACGGGGAGGAGATCGCCGACAGCGTCGGCCTGGACGTCGCGCTCCTGCGCCGCCTCGGCGCGGTCCCCTCCTACTACCTGCGCTACTACTACGAGCACGACCGCGTCGTGGCCGAGCAGCGGGCCAAGCCGTCGCGCGCGGCCGAGGTCGCCGAGATGGAGTCCCGGCTGCTGGAGATGTACGCCGACCCGTCGGTGGACGCCAAGCCCGAGCTGCTGGGCAAGCGCGGCGGCGCCTTCTACTCCGAGGCCGCCGTGGCGCTGATCGCCTCGCTGCTCGGCGACCGCGGCGACACCCAGGTGGTCAACCTGCGCAACGACGGCGCCCTGCCGTTCCTGCCCGACGAGGCGGTCGTCGAGGTCCCGGCGGCGATCACCTCCGCCGGGCCGCGGGCCCTGCCGGTCGAGCCGGTGGAGCCGCTCTACGCGGGCCTCATCGCCCACGTGACCGCCTACGAGACGCTCGCCCTGGAGGCGGCGCTGCACGGCGGCGAGGAGCGCGTCGCCGACGCCCTGCTCGCCCACCCGCTCGTCGGCCAGGCGTCCCTCGCCGGCGACCTGGCCCGGCGCCTGGTCGAGGCCAACCGGCGGCACCTGCCGTGGGCGGCCGGCGCGTGAGGACCGTCCTGGCCGTCGACGGCGGCAACAGCAAGACCGACGTCGCGCTGGTCGCCGAGGACGGCACCGTCCTGGCCACCGGCCGCGGCGCGGGTTTCCGGCCGCAGAGCGACGGCGTGGGCGCCGCGCTCGACGTGCTGCACGACGCGGTGCGGCGGGCGCTCGGCGCGGACGCCGCGCCGCCGTTCGCCGACCACGTCGCCGCCTACGTCGCAGGCGCGGACCTGCCGGTGGAGGAGGAGGCCCTGCGCGAGGCGGTGCTGGCCCGCGGGTACGGCAAGGACGCGGAGGTCGGCAACGACACCTTCGCCCTGCTGCGGGCCGGGGCCTCCGGACCGTCGGGCGTGGCCGTGGTCTGCGGGGCGGGCGTCAACGCGGTCGGCGTCTCCCCCACCGGCGAGGTCGCCCGCTTCCCCGCGCTCGGCCGGATCAGCGGCGACTGGGGCGGCGGCCTCGTCCTCGGCGAGGAGGCGCTCTGGCACGCGGTGCGCGCCGAGGACGGGCGCGGCCCCGCCACCGCGCTGGCGCGCGCCGTGTGCGGGCACTTCGGCACCCGCACCGTCGAGGAGGTCACCCTCGCCCTCCACTTCGGCGACCTGCCGCACGCCCGGCTGCACGAGCTGGTCCCCGTGCTGATGGCGGTCGCCGGCGCGGGCGACGCGGTGGCGCGCTCCGTCCTGGCGCGCATGGCCGACGAGGTCGCCGTGCTCGCGGTGGTCGCCCTGCGCCGCCTCGGCATGCTCGGCGCCCCCGTGGAGGTGGTGCTGGGCGGCGGCGTCCTGACCGCCCGCGACCCGGTGCTGGACGGCATGATCCGGCGGCGCTTCGCCGAGCAGGCGCCGGAGGCCGAGCTGGTCGTCGCCGAGCTCCCGCCCGTCGCGGGGGCCGCCCTGCTCGGCCTGGACGCCCTCGGCGCGGGCGGGCGGGCCGGGGCCCGGCTCCGCGGGCACTTCCGCGCCCGGGCCTGAACCCGGGGCCGCCGTCGCCGCCCGTGCGGGGCGGGCCCTACCGTAGGACGCGTCCGACGACGGAAGACGACAGGAAGAGAGGCGGACCGTGTCCGAGCGAGGCAGTCACGTCCTGGGGATCCCCACGGCCGGCGGCGGCAAGGTGGTGCTCCCGTTCCTGACCGAGGAGCAGGCCGCCGGGGTCAGGGCCTCGTTCGCGGACCTCGCCGCCGCGGCCCGCACCCGGCCGGTACGGCAGGCGGGCAGGACGCGGGCGTGCATCCGGTGCGGCGGCGCGGGCGGCCTCGACGAGCGCAGGGAGAGCAGGACCGGCGGGGGCGGCACCGTCGTCACCGCGCTGGCGGTGCCCTGCCGGGCGTGCGGGGGCACCGGCCGGATCCCCGTCAAGCGCTGAGACGGCCCGCCGGGACCTGGACGCCGGACCGGGCGGTCCCGCGCTGAGCGCCGCCCCGGCGGCCGGGCCGGCGGGGACCGCCCCCGATCGCCCGGCGGCCGGGGCGGGCTGCCCGCCGGGACCCACGGACAGGCGTCAGGGGGCGGGCTCCCCGGCGGGCCCGCCGGTCAGGTCGGGGGCGCGGTGCTCGTACGGCGTGCTGAGCACGACGGTGGTCCGGGTGGAGACGTTGGCCGCGGTGCGGATCTGGTTGAGCAGCTCCTCCAGCGCGAGGGGGGAGGCCACCCGCACCTTGAGGATGTAGCTCTCGTCGCCCGCGACGCTGTGGCAGGCCTCGATGGCGCTCAGGTGCGCCAGCCGGTCGGGGGCGTCGTCGGCGGCGGCCGGGTCGATCGGCTTGATGGAGACGAAGGCGGTCAGCGGCAGGCCGATCGCGTCGTGGTCCAGCAGCGCCGTGTAGCCGCGCAGCACCCCGCGCTTCTCCAGCCGACGCACCCGCTGGTGCACCGCCGACACCGACAGGCCCGTCTCGCGGGCGAGGTCGGTGAAGCTCATCCGGCCGTCCCCGGCCAGCAACGTCACGATCCGGCGGTCGATCTCCTCCACCCGCCCAAGGTAGCGCGATCCCACCCGGATCGTGACCAACCTCTGGTCACGATCCGGACGCACCGTCCATCATGTGGGACACGCGGGCGGCGTGCGCCCCGGCCCGACGCCCCGGCCGCACCCCGGGATCCGGGGCGGCCCCTCACCCCCGGGCGACCGCGCGGCCGATCACCAGGCGCTGGACCTGGTTGGTGCCCTCGACGATCTGCAGGACCTTGGCCTCGCGCATGTACCGCTCGACCGGGAAGTCCTCCACGTAGCCGTAGCCGCCGAGGACCTGCACCGCGTCGATGGTGACCTTCATGCACACGTCGGTGGCGAACAGCTTGGCCATCGCCGCCTGCGTGCCGTACGGCCGGCCGGCGTCGCGCGCCCGGGCCGCGTCGAGGTAGAGGGCGCGGGCCGCGGCGATCTGGGTGGCCATGTCGGCCAGTATGAAGGACAGTCCCTGGAAGTCGACGATGCGCGCGCCGAACTGGCGGCGCTCCCTGGCGTAGGAGCTCGCGGCGTCGAAGGCCGCCTGCGCCACGCCGACGGCGCAGGCGGCGATGCCGAGCCGGCCGCCGTCCAGCGCGGCCATGGCGATGCGGAAGCCCTCCCCCTCGGCGCCGACCAGCGCCTCCGGCGCGAGCCGGGCGCCGTCGAAGCGGACCTGCGCGGTCGGCGAGGAGCGCATGCCCATCTTCTTCTCCGGCGCGCCGAACGACAGGCCGGGCGTGGAGGCGGGCACGTGGAAGCAGGAGATGCCCCGGGCCCCGTCGTCGGACGTGCGGGCCATGAGGGTGTAGAAGTCCGCGGCCCCGCCGTGGGTGATCCAGGCCTTCACCCCGTCCACGGCGTAGCCGCCGCCGTCGGCCACCGCCCTGGTCGTCAGGGCCGCGGCGTCCGAGCCGGAGTGCGGCTCCGACAGGCAGTAGGCGCCCAGCAGCTCGCCGCCGAGCATGTCCGGCAGCAGCCGCTCCCGCTGCTCCGCGGTGCCGTAGGCGGCGACCGGGAAGCACGAGAGCGTGTGCACCGACAGGCCCAGCCCGACCGCCAGCCAGCCCGCGGCCAGCTCCTCGATCACCTGGAGGTACACCTCGTACGGCTGCGCCGCCCCGCCGTACTCCTCCGGATAGGGCAGGCCGAGCAGCCCCGCGCGGCCGAGGGTGGTGAACACCTCGCGGGGGAAGCGCCCGGCGGACTCGTCGGCCGCGGCCCGGGGCGCGACCTCCTTGCCGGTCAGGTCGCGGACGAGGTCCAGCAGGTCGCGGGCCTCGGGGCTGGGAAGGGCGCGCTCGACGGGCATCTCCACACACTCCAGATCGTGGGCGTGAAACGGCAAAGAGGAGGCCGGGGTGACCGGCCACCCCGATTGTGGCATCCGCCACGGCGCGCTCCCTCCCGAGGCGCGGCCGGGCGGGGACCGGGCGGGAGCCGGAGGCGCGCGAGGCCCGCCGCCGCGGTCCGGCCCCTGACCGGGCACGGGCCGGGCCGGGCCCGGACCCTGCCCGAACCGTGCCCGGACCCGGGCCTGCGGCGGCCCCGCGCCGGGCACGGACGGCGGCCCCGCGCCGGCCGCCTACACGATCGCCAGCTCGCGGGGGCTGTGGTTGACCCGCACCCCGCCGTCCGGGGTGCAGATCACGATGTCCTCGATCCGGGCGCCGTGCGCGCCGGGCAGGTAGATGCCCGGCTCGACGGAGAAGGCGAAGCCCGGGGCGAGCGGCTCGGCGTTGCCCGCGACGATGTAGGGCTCCTCGTGGGTCTCCAGGCCGATGCCGTGGCCGGTGCGGTGGATGAAATACTCGCCGTAGCCCTCGGCGGCGATCACCTCGCGGGCGGCGGCGTCCACCTCCTCGCACCGCACGCCGGGCCGTACGGCGGCGCAGGCGGCCTCCTGGGCGCGCTGCAGCACGTCGTAGTAGCGCAGGAAGTCCTCCGGCGGCCGGCCCACCGAGTAGACGCGGGTGGAGTCGGAGCAGTAGCCGCTGGGCATCTGCCCCCCGATGTCCACCACGACCGGCTCGCCGGCCTGGATGACCCGGTCGGACAGCTCGTGGTGCGGGCTGGCGCCGTTGGGCCCGGAGCCGACGATGACGAAGTCGACGGTCTCGTGCCCGGCCGCGATGATCGCCTCGGCGATGTCCCGGCCCACCTCGCGCTCGGTCCGGCCCGGCTTCAGGAAGCCGGGCACCTGCGCGTGGACCGCGTCGATCGCGGCCCCGGCCTCGCGCAGCGCCGCCGCCTCGGCCGGGTTCTTGCGCATGCGCAGGCCCCGCAGCACGCTCCCGGCGAGCACCTGCTCGGCTCCGGGCAGGGCGTCGCGGAAGCGCAGCGACTGCATCGCCCACATGCGGTCGGCCAGGCCGACCCGGGACACCCGGCCCAGCCGGGCGGCGACGGCCGCGTAGGGGTCGTCGGTCTCGTCCCAGGGCACGAACTCGATGCCGAGCCGCGAGGCCGGGGAGTGCTCGGCGGCGGGCAGCTCCAGGCGCGGCACCATCAGGAAGGCCTCGCCCTCGGCGGGCAGCACCAGGCAGGTGAGCCGCTCCAGCGGCAGCGCCTGGTAGCCGGTCACGTAGCGCAGGTCCGGGCCGGGGGTGAGCAGCAGCGCGTCCAGCCCGGCGGCGGCGGTCGCCCCCTGGGCGGCGGCCAGGCGGGAGACGGGGTACAGGTCGGAAAGGTCGTAGGACTCCTTTGTCACAGCGCCCAATCTACGGGCCGCGCCGGTCCGTGCCCACGGCCGGACCTCCCCGGCCGCACGCCCGCGCCCGCCGGAGGGCCCCGGCGGAACGCTCCATCGGACGCGGACCCGCCGGAGGGCCCCGGCGGCGCCCACCGGCCGGCGCCCGCGGGGCCCACGGCCGGCCGGGCAGATGGTTGGATGGGGGCCATGCCCGGCCTGATGCTCCTCGACACGCCGTCTCTGTACTACCGCGCCTTCTACGGGGTCCCGGAGTCGGTCACCGCCCCGGACGGCATGCCCGTCAACGCGGTCCGCGGCCTCCTCGACATGATCGCCACGCTGGTGCGGGAGCACTCCCCCGCCGCCCTGGCCGCCTGCATGGACGCCGACTGGCGGCCCGCCTTCCGGGTGGCGGCCATCCCGTCCTACAAGGCCCACCGGCTGGCCCCCGGCGGAGGCGAGGAGACCCCCGAGGCGCTCGTCCCGCAACTTCCCGTGATCGACCGGGTGCTCGACGCGGCCGGCATCGCCCGGCTCGGCGCGGAGGGCTACGAGGCCGACGACGTCATCGGCACGCTCGCGGCCCGCGCCGCCGGCCCGGTGGACGTCGTCACCGGCGACCGTGACCTGTTCCAGCTGGTGGACGACGCACGCCCGGTCCGCGTCCTGTACACGGTGCGGGGGATCAAGAACATCGAACCGGTCGACGAGGCCGCCGTCACGGCGCGGTACGGCATCCCCGGCCGGGCCTACGCCGACTTCGCCGTGCTGCGCGGCGACCCCAGCGACGGCCTGCCCGGCGTGCCCGGCGTCGGCGACAAGACCGCGGCGGCGCTGGTCACCCGGTTCGGCTCGCTCGCCGCGCTGCTCGACGCCCTCGACGGCGGTCCCGGCGCCGGGACCGGCGACGGCCCGGCCGCGCCCCCCACCGCGCCCCCCACCGGGTCCCCCACCGCGCCCCTCACCAAGGCCCAGCGCGCCCGGCTGGCCGCCGCCCTCGACTACCTGGACGTCGCCCCCGCGGTGGTCCGGGTGGCCCGGGACGCGCCGGTCCCCGAGGCGGACCTGCGCCTGCCCGCCGCGCCCCGCGACCCGCAGGCCCTCGCGGACCTCGGCGCCCGGTACGGCCTGACCGGCCCGCTCAAGCGCCTGGCCGCCGCCCTGGAGTGGCCGGCCTGACCCGCCGGCCCGCCCGCGCCGGGGAGGGCCGGGGCCGCGGCCAGGACCGGAGCCACCGGGGCCGGAGCCGGGACCGGGGCCGCCCCGGCGGTCACCGGTAGGCGGAGAAGAACGCGCGCATGTCGCCGAGCAGCAGGTCGGGCGCCTCCATCGCGGCGAAGTGGCCGCCGCGGTCGAAGTCGGACCAGTGCACCACCTCGGCGGCCTTCTCCTCGTCCCGGCGCAGCGCGATGTCCTGGACCGTGAACAGCGCCACGCCCGTCGGCACGGGCGAGCGCTCCCGCCCGCCCCAGGCGCGCCCGTCCTCGTAGTAGAGCGCGGCCGAGGAGCCCGCCGTACCGGTCAGCCAGTAGATCGTGACGTCGGTCAGGAGCAGGTCGCGGTCGATCGCCTCGTGCGGGAGCTCCTTGGCCAGGTCGGTCATGTCCCTGATCTTGTCGACGATCCAGGCGAGCTGGCCGGCGGGCGAGTCGGTCAGCCCGTAGGCGAGGGTCTGCGGCCGGGTGGACTGGATCGCGATGTAGCCGCCCGCCTCGGTCATGAACTCGTTCATGCGCCGGACCCGGGCCCGCTCCCGCTCGGTGAGCGTGGGGTCGTCCTCCGCCGCGCTGGGATAGGTGGTGCCCCCGTTGACGTGCACGGCGACGACGTTCTCCGGGGCGGTGAGGCCGAGCGCGCGGGAGATGCCCGCGCCGAAGTCGCCGCCCTGCGCGCCGTACCTGTCGTAGCCGAGCCTGCGCATGAGCTCGGCCCACGCCGCGGCGACGCGCCGGCTCGTCCAGCCGGGACCGGTGGTCGGGCCGGAGAAGCCGAAGCCGGGGATCGAGGGGATGACCAGGTGGAAGTCCCGCGAGAGCGGTTCGATCAGGTCGAGGAACTCCACGACGGATCCGGGCCAGCCGTGGGTGAGGATCAGCGGCAGGGCGCCGGGGTCGGCGGAGCGGACGTGGATGAAGTGGACGTTCTGCCCGTCGATCTCGGTGGTGAACTGCGGGTGGGCGTTCAGCCTCGCCTCCCAGGCCCGCCAGTCGTAGCCGTCGGCCCAGTAGGCGGCCAGCTCCCTGAGGTAGCCGGCCGGGACGCCGCGGCTCCAGTCCTCGACGCCGGTCTCGGCGGGCCAGCGGGTACGGCCGAGCCGCTCGCGCAGGTCGTCCAGCTGCGCCTGGGGGATCTCGATGCGGAACGGGCGGATCATGGAGTCGTTCGTCATGGAAGGGAAACTACGGACCGGTTAGGACAGATCCGGTCCTAACCGTGCGGCAGAGTAGAGATCATGATGAAACCCTCGGCCCGCCTGCTGAAGCTGCTCTCCCTGCTGCAGGTCCACCGACGGTGGTCGGGCACGGAGCTGGCCGAGCGGCTGGGCGTGACCCCGCGCACCGTCCGCCGCGACGTGGAGCGGCTGCGCGAGCTGGGCTACACCGTGCACGCCGTCGCGGGATCGGCCGGATACCGGCTCGGCGCCGGGTCCGACCTGCCTCCCCTGCTGCTGGACGACGAGGAGGCGGTGGCGGTGGCCGTGGGGCTGCGCACCGCCGCGGGCGGCGGCGTGGCCGGGATCGAGGAGAGCTCGGTGCGGGCGCTGGCCAAGCTGGAGCAGGTGCTCCCGTCCCGCCTGCGGCACCGCGTCCGCACGCTGCGGTCGATGACGGTCCCGATGGCGGGCGGCGGGCCGGCGGTCGACCCGGACACGCTGGCCGCGATCGCGGCGGCCTGCCGCGACCGGGAGAGCCTCCGGTTCGGCTACCGGTCCCACGACGGCGGCGAGAGCGTGCGCCTGGTGGAGCCGTACCGGCTCGTGGCCACCGGGCGCCGCTGGTACCTGGTCGCCTACGACACCGGCCGCGCGGACTGGCGGACCTTCCGCGCCGACCGGATCGCCCTGCGCACGCCCAACGGCCCGCGGTTCACGCCCCGTGAGCCGCCCCACGCCGATCTGGCGGAGTTCACCTCGCGCGGCGTCTCCAGCGCCCCCTACCGCTACCGGGGGCGCTTCACCGTGCACGCGCCCGCGGCGGCCGTCGCCGGGCGCATCCCGCCGACCGTGGGGACGGTCGAGCCGGCCGGACCGGAGGCGTCCGTGCTGACCTGCGGTTCGGACTCGCTCGACGAGCTGGCCCTGTGGGTGGGGCTGCTGGGGATGAGGTTCGAGGTGCACGAACCTCCCGAGCTGGTCGCGCACGTCCGGGCGCTCGCCGCCCGCCTCGCGCAGGCGGCGCCCCCGGACTCCGAACGGTGAGCCCCGACCCCGGCTCCGCCCTTCTCCGCACACGGGGCGCTCCGGCGCCCGCGGACGGCCGCCGGGCCGCCGGCGGGCGAGGCGGTCGCGTAGAACCTCCGCGATTCTCCCGGCCGCATCGGGGAAGACGTAGTACCCCACCAGCTGAGCGCAGGGTGTGTCGACATGACGGGATCCATCAACATCAATCACGGCGGTGACCCTGGATCGCCTACCGGGGCCGATGAGCGGACGGTCACCGCACCGCCCCGGGTGTCCGGTCCCGCCGGCGGGAGGCGGGAGGGTAGGTTGAGCGCCGTGCCGTACACGAGCATCCGGGTGCCCGGCGGGTGCCAGCCCCGCGTCGAGGACGGTCTCGCGCGGATCCGGCGGGAGCTGGACCTGCCGGAGAAGTTCCCGCGCGCCGTGGCCGAGGAGGCCGAGTGGGTGGCGCGGGTGCCCCGGATGCCCGTGCTGGACCGGACCGACCTGCCGCTCGTCACCATCGACCCGCCGGGCTCGATGGACCTGGACCAGGCCCTGCACCTGGTGGAGCGGCCCGGCGGCTACCGCGTCTGGTACGCCATCGCCGACGTGGGCGCCTTCGTACGGCCCGGCGGCAGGATGGACGCCGAGGCCCGGCTCCGGGGGGAGACCGTCTACCTGCCGGACGGGCGGGTCCCGCTCCACCCGCCGGTGCTGTCGGAGGGCGCGGCGAGCCTGCTGCCCGGAGTGGTCCGCCCGGCCGCGCTCTGGTGCGTCGACCTGGACGCCGACGGCCTGGTCGTGGGCGCCGACGTGGTGCGGGCGCGGGTGCGCAGCCGCGAGCGCCTCGACTACGACTACGTACAGGCCGCGGTGGAGACCGGCACCGCCGAGGGCCCGCTCCGGCTGCTGGCCGAGATCGGGGCCCTCCGTCTGGCGCTGGAGCGGTCCCGGGGCGGCGTCACGCTGCCCGTCCCCGAGCAGGAGGTGGTCGCCGACGGCGAGGGCGGCTACCGGGTGGAGCTGCGCACCCCGCTGGCCGCCGAGGAGTGGAACGCGCAGATCTCCCTGCTGGTCGGCATGGCCGCCGCCGCGATGATGCTGGACGCGGAGATCGGGCTGCTCCGGGTGCTGCCGCCGGCCCCGGACGCCGTGGTCGGCCGCGTCCGGCGGACGGCCGCCGCGCTGGACGTGCCCTGGCCCGAGGATGCCTCCTACGGCGACGTCGTCCGCTCCCTCGACCCCCGGGTCCCCCGGCACGCCGCGTTCCTGGCGGAGTCGACCGCGCTGCTGCGCGGGGCGGGGTACACGGCCTTCAACGGCGCGCCCCCGGCCCTGGCGGAGCACGCGGCGGTGGGCGCGCCGTACGCGCACGTGACCGCGCCCCTGCGCCGCCTGGCCGACCGCTACGCCACCGAGGTCTGCCTGGCGGTCGCGGCGGGCGAGCCGGTGCCCGAGGAGGTCCTGCGGGTCCTGCCGGAGCTGCCGGATCTCATGCGGGCCTCCGGGCGGCGCGCGGGCACGGCCCGCAGGGCGTGCGTGGACCTGGTGGAGGCGTTCGTGCTGCGCGAGCGGGTGGGGCGGACGTTCGACGCCGTGGTGATCGACACCGACGAGGACGGTTCGGGCGGCGAGGTGCAGCTCACCGACCCGCCGGTGGTGGCCCGCTGCGACGGCGAGCACCTCCCGCTGGGCGAGGCGGTGCGGGTACGGTTGACCCGCGCCGACCCCGCCACCCGCCAGGTCCGTTTCGCCCTGGCCTGAGCGTCCGGGGCGAGCGGGCCCGCAGGCTCGTCAGCGGTCACGGGCGGCCGACCGGCGGGTGGAGGTTCCTCTCACTGCTCGCGGCCGGGCAGGGGGACGCTCAGGCCCGACAGCGCCGGCGGCTCCTCGTCCTCGACCGGGTTCCAGGCGTCCACGTCGAGGACGGAGGCGGCCGGCGGCGCGGTGATCGCGGTCCTGGCGCCCCAGCCGCTGAAGACGACCCTGCTGGTGACGGTGGTGCGCGCGCTGACGTGCAGGCCCGTGTCCGTCTCGGTGTAGGAGCTGACGAGCTTGCGGGTGCGCTTCTCGGCGTCCTGCCACAGCTTCCAGTCGATGGTCAGCTTGGCGCTGGCCCCGCGGGGCCTGTCGCCGTACATCGTGCGGAACGACGGGGAGAGCGCGTACAGCCGGGCGACGGTGACGGTGCCTTTGCGCACCGTCGTGGAGATCCCGTCGAGCTTGACGCCGCGGCGGGTCGTCTCGGTCGTGCGCAGCAGGCCCCTGAGGGTGGCGGGCTCCAGAACGTTGATCATCTGGGTGACCGCGGGGCCGCCCGTCTCGGGGAACCTCAGCCAGGTCTTGCCCTCGGGGAGGTCGTAGCTGGAGTTCTCGGCCACGTACGACGCGTTGCGCAACGTGATCGTCCGGGTGGGTTCCTCCACCTCCGCCGGCGCGCCGCCGAAGTCGGACCGATGGGTCAGGTCGGAGGCGACCACGCCGGAGGCGCCGAACTGGTAGGCGCCCCTGGTGTGGAACCGCATCGTGTCCGACCCCGCCTGCGGGCTGGTCCACCTGACGGTGGTCGTCTCCTTGACCCTGACCCCGTGCCCGGCGGTGAACTGGCGCTTGAGCGCGCTCACCTGGCTTTTGGGTGCGGCCGCGTGCGCGGGCACCGGCAGGGCGGACGCGAGCACGGCCGCGGCGGCCGTGGTGGTGACGGCGGCGATCCATCGCCTCATGGTTGTACTCCCCCGTGAACCCCCTCTTCCCTGAGGGGGACGTCCGGACCGGCGGATTGCGAGTCCGTACACGAATGCCTACAGAAGGTAAGCGATCCTTTAAGGGGAGATATCCGGATAGGCCGGGATGCCGGGTAGATCTTTCGGCCGCCGTCCGCCCGCCCGGCCGCGAGGGAGGCCGCACCCTGGGGCGGGGGCGCGGCCTCGGGCCGCGGGAGCGGCGCCTGCGGCCGCCGGAGGCGCCCGTCGTACGGGCTCCCTCCGGCGGGAGGAGATCCGCGCCGGGGGCTGCGCGGGACCTCCTCGGGATCCGGGGTCGGGGGTCTGTCTCTCGGCCCGGGGGCTTGCCGAGGGGTGCGTTCCGCGGGGGACGCTCGGGGCGGCTACCTCTTCAGGCTCCAGCCGGCGCCGACGCCCATCAGGTGCAGCGCGACGCAGAGGAGCCCGGCGATGCCGAGCGTGGTGACGGTGACGACACTGCCGACGGCCACGCCGGCGATCTCGAAGATCAGGGCGAGCACGAACAGCAGCGCGGCGGCGAGGGCGAACATCCCTACCTCCCTGGGGGCGGGCCGACAGGTTGTGAGATGGGGATTTCCAGCCGAAACGCCCCGGAAACAGCCGCCGGGGTTACGTTCCGCGCACCGGCCGTCACAAGGTATTGACCGGGCGGTCAGCCAACCGCGCGGAGCGGAGGAACCCGCCGGCCGGTGCGGTGACGCCTCCGGCGGGACCGCGGCCCGGCGCCCGCCGGCGCGAGCGCCGGCCCGGCGGGACCGGAGGCGCCGCCGGTCAGCCGACCGAGGAGTAGGCCACCACCCCGCGCCGGAGCGCGTCCATCGCCTTGCCCGCGGTCTTCCTGAGCGCGCCGTCCCGGGGCGCCGCGTCGGAGATCTGCCCGAGCAGGTCGAGCAGCTGCTTGGTCCAGCGCACGAAGTCGCCCGCGGCCAGCTCCGAGCCGCCCACCCCGTCGGCGAGCACGGCGTCCAGGGTGTGCCCCTTGGCCCAGCGGAAGGCCGCCCACGCGAAGCCGAAGTCGGGCTCGCGGATGAACGACAGGCCGTGGTCGCTCTCGACGGCCTCCAGGTCCCCCCAGAGCCGGATCATCTCCGCCATCGCCTGCTGCGCGGCCCCCGCGGGGATGCGCGGCTGGCGGGCCTCCTCGCCCTGCCGGGACTCGAACACCAGCGACGAGACGCAGGCGGCCAGCTCGGCCGGGTCGAGGCCGTCCCAGAGCCCGGCGCGCAGGCACTCGGCGGTCAGCAGGTCCAGCTCGGTGTAGAGCTGGGCCAGGCGGCGCCCCTGCGCGGTGACGTCGTCGCCGTCGAGGTAGCCGAGGCGGTCGAGCACCCCGCAGACCCGGTCGAAGGTGCGGGCGATGACGTGCGAGCGGCCCTCGACCCGGCGGCGCAGGCCCTCGGTCTCGCGCAGCAGCTTGTGGTAGCGCTCGGCCCAGCGGGCGTGGTCCTCCCGCTCGTCGCAGCCGTGGCAGGGGTGCCGGCGCAGCTCCCGGCGCAGGCGCAGCACCTCCTCGTCCTCGACCGCGTGGTCGCGGGCCCGGTCGGGCTTGCCCAGGTCGCGGTCGCCGATCTTGGCGTGCATGGAGGAGACGAGGTTGGCGCGCTCCTTCGGGGAGCGGGCGTTGAAGTTCTTCGGGATGCGCAGGCGCTCGACCGGCTCCACCGGGACCGGGAAGTCCGCCGCGGAGAGCTTCTTGACCTGCTTGCCGATGGTCAGCACCAGCGGGGACGGGCCCTCGCCCCGGGAGTTCAGGCCCGGGTCCAGGACGACGGCCAGGCCCGCGCGGCGCCCGCCGGGCACGCGGATGATGTCGCCGGGGCGCAGCGCCTCCAGCGAGCGCAGCGCCTGCAGCCGGCGGGCCGCGCCGCGCCGGCGCGACAGCTCGGCCTCGCGGTCGGACAGGGCCCGGCGCATCGCGGCGTACTCGGTGAAGTCGCCCAGGTGGCAGGTCATCGCCTCCCGGTAGCCCGCCAGGGCCTCCTCGTGGCGGCGCAGCTGCTTGGCGATGCCGACGACGGCCCGGTCGGCCTGGAACTGGGCGAAGGACGACTCCAGCAGCGCCCGGGCCCGCTCCCTGCCGACCTGGCCGACGAGGTTGACGGCCATGTTGTAGGAGGGCCGGAAGCTGGAGCGCAGCGGGTAGGTGCGGGTGCTGGCCAGGCCCGCGACGTGGATCGGGTCCGTGCCGGGCTGCCAGTGGACCACCGCGTGGCCCTCCACGTCGATGCCGCGCCGCCCGGCCCGCCCGGTCAGCTGGGTGTACTCCCCGGGGGTGAGGTCGGCGTGGGTCTCGCCGTTCCACTTGTCGAGCTTCTCGATCACCACGGAGCGGGCGGGCATGTTGATGCCCAGCGCGAGGGTCTCGGTGGCGAAGACGGCCTTGACCAGGCCCTTGGTGAACAGCTCCTCCACGACCTCCTTGAAGGTGGGGAGCATGCCCGCGTGGTGGGCGGCCAGGCCGCGCTCCAGGCTGTCGCGCCACTCCAGGTAGCCGAGCACGGCCAGGTCCTCGTCGGGCAGGTGCGCGGTGCGCTCGTCGACGATCTGCCGGATCTCGTGCCGCTCGGCCTCGGTGGTGAGCCGGAGCCCGGCGAACACGCACTGCTGGACGGCGGCGTCGCAGCCGGCCCGGGAGAAGATGAAGGTGATCGCGGGCAGCAGGCCCTCGGCGTCGAGCCGCTCGATGGCCTCGGCCCGGTTGGGCGGGCCCGGCCGGCGCGGGCGCGAGTAGCCCCGGCGGCCCCTGCCGTACGCCTGGCGCTCCTCGTCGCGGGAGAGCCGGACCAGGTCGGGGTTGACCAGCGGCCGCTCGCCGTTCTCGTCGGTGACGAACAGGTCGTAGATGCGGTGGCCGACGAGCATGTGCTGCCAGAGCGGGACCGGCCGGTGCTCGTCGACGATGACGGAGGTGTCGCCGCGCACGGTGCCGAGCCACTCGCCGAACTCCTCGGCGTTGCTGACCGTGGCCGACAGGGCGACCAGCCGGACCGACTCGGGCAGGTGGATGATCACCTCTTCCCAGACGGCGCCGCGGAAGCGGTCGGCCAGGTAGTGCACCTCGTCCATGACGACGAAGCCGAGCCCGGCCAGGGTGCCGGACCCGGCGTACAGCATGTTGCGCAGCACCTCGGTCGTCATGACGACGATCGGGGCCTCGCCGTTGACGCTGTTGTCGCCGGTGAGCAGGCCGACCTTGGCGGCGCCGTACCGCCTGACCAGGTCGTTGTACTTCTGGTTGGACAGCGCCTTGATGGGGGTGGTGTAGAAGCACTTGCGGCCCTCGGCCAGGGCGAGGTGGACCGCGAACTCCCCCACGACCGTCTTGCCCGATCCGGTGGGGGCGGCCACGAGGACCCCGTCGCCCGCCTCCAGCGCACGGCACGCGTCCAGCTGGAACTCGTCCAGCTCGAAGTCGTACAGACCGCGGAACGAGGTCAGGGCAGGACCGCTCTCGGCCTGGCTCCGACGGAAGGCGGCGTAGCGTTCCGCTGGCGTCGTCATAATCTTCAGCCTACCGATAACGGAATTCCGGTCCGTCCCCGCACGGCCGCCCGCGGCCCTAGGGCACCAGCACCCGCAGCGCGCCGGGTACGGCCTCGCAGGTCAGCGGGGCGGGACCGATGCGTTCACCGTCGGCGTAGGCGACCACGTCCGCCGCCTCCAGCGCCACCCGGCGGGCCCGCCGGATCGTGACGGCGGGGTGGGTGACGTGGGTGCCGCGGTAGACCCGGGGGAAGGTCCGCAGGAAGCGGCCCCTGGGCACCGCGCCGAGGATCATCACGTCGAGCAGGCCGTCGTCGGGGCGCGCGTCCGGGCAGACCCGCATCCCGGCGCCGTAGGAGCGGGTGTTGGCGAGCGCGACCAGCACGGCCTCCCGTTCCACGACCTCGCCGTCGAGGTCGATCCGGAAGGGGATGGGGGCGAAGTTCCGCAGCTCCTCCGCCAGCGCGACGAGGTACTTGGCCATGCCGGGCGGCCAGCTGCGCCGGTTGGCCCGCTCGTTGACGCGGGAGTCGAACCCGCAGCACAGGACGCTGGCGAACCAGGCGTCCTCGCCGATCCGGGCGGCGTCGACCGCGCGGGTCCGGCCCGCCAGCACGACGCCGGCCGCGGCCAGCGGGTCCTTCCTCGGCAGGCCGAGGGCGTCGGCGATGTCGTTGCCGGTGCCGGCCGGGATGATGCCGAGCGGCACGTCGGTCCCGGCCAGCGCCTGGACGGCGAGGTGGACCAGGCCGTCCCCGCCGAAGGCCACCAGGGCGTCCGGGACCTCGGCGACGGCCGTGCAGGCGCGCTCCAGGGCGTCCTCGGCGGAGTCGCCGACGATCACCGAGACCTCGGCGCCGCGGCTCCGCAGCCGGTCCAGGACGGGGGCGAGCAGGGCGCGGGAGCGGCCGCCCCGGGCCGCGGGGTTGACGAGTACGGCGATCTCTCCGGGCACGGACCGGAACGTACCGCCTATTTGACGGGATCAGTACCCTTCGTGTCCGGATCGAGAGAATCGGTGTCCGGGAGCGGGGAGTCGTCGGCGGCGAGCGGGGAGGCCTCGTCGTCGGACAGGTGGGAGAAGTCCTCCCCGGACGGGCTCCGGCGCTCCCGCAGGTACATGAAGCCCTCGGCGAGGGCGAACAGCACCACCATCGGCAGGGCCAGCGCGATCATCGTGAACGGGTCGCCGCCCGGGGTGGCGACCGCCCCGAAGACGAACATCAGGAAGATCACCATGCGGCGGTGCTTGGCCACCGTGGCGCGCGGCAGCACGCCGATGATGTTGAGGAAGACCATCAGCAGCGGCAGCTCGAAGGAGACGCCGAAGACGATGAGCAGCACCAGCACGTAGCCGAGGTACTCGTCGAGCGTGATGCTCGTGACCGAGTTCTCCGGGGCGAACCCGAGCAGGATGGCCAGGCCCGTGTCCATCACGAAGTAGGCCAGCGCGGCGCCGGCCAGGAAGAGCGGGATCGCCAGCGCCAGGAACGTCAGCGAGTAGCGCTTCTCGTTGCGGTACAGGCCCGGCGTGACGAACGCCCAGATCTGGTGGAGCCAGACCGGGGAGGCGACGACCACGCCGAACAGCGCGGCGACCTTGAGGTTGACGAAGAAGGACTCGAAGACGCCCAGGATGAGGAACGTGCACTCGCCGCGCAGCTCCTGCGACTGCTGCAGGCTGCAGTAGGGCGCGGAGACGAAGTCCCAGACCGGGTCGAAGAAGACGAACCCGAGGACGATGCCGCCGAGCACGCCCAGCAGCGCGACGACCAGCCGGTTGCGCAGCTCGCGGAGGTGCTCCATGAGCGGCATGCGCCCCTCCGCGTCCTCAGACGACATGGACCTGTTACGGCCCGGCTTGGGCCATTTCAGCAGTGCCATATTCGTGGATCCCGGTCCGAGGAGTGAGGTGGTCAGAGGGGCGGGGGCCGGCCGGCGGGCCGGGGGTGCCGCACGGCCCGGCGGGCCGCCGTGCGTCTACTGCTGCTTGGGCGTGCCCGCCTGGGCGCGCAGCCGGGCGGCCTGCTCCTCCAGGGCGCGGGCCTGCTCCTCGGCGGACGGCTCGGCGGCCGGAGCGGGGAGCTGCTGCGGGGCCGGGGCGACGGGGGCCTGCTGCGGCGGCACGACCGTGGCGGTCGCCGTGGCCTGCTCGTCGTCCTCACGGAGCTTGGAGGTCTCCGCCTTGAAGATGCGGAGCGACCGGCCGAGCCCGCGCGCGGCCTCGGGCAGCTTCTTGGCGCCGAACAGCAGCACCAGGATCAGCCCGATGATGATCAGCTCAGTGGGTCCCAGGTTGGGCATGACACATCCTTACGCCGAGCGACGTGCGGTCTTCTGTGCCGATCGTACGCTGCCCGGGGCGCAGTCTCATCCCTGCGGGCCCGGATCCGTCTCCCGGCGCCGATCGGGCGCGCCCCGGACGGCCTCCAGCCGGCGCCGCGTGCGCTCGACCTGTCTGCCCAGCTCGCGGGTGGCCAGCAGCACCCGGGCGCCCATCAGGCCGAGGACCGCCACGCCCGCGAGGGCCAGCGCGGCGGCGGCGAGGATCCAGCTCATGTCACCGGATCCTAACCCGATGTCCGCCGGAGGTTCAGGGAGGCGGCCCCGCCGCGGAACCGGCGGCCGGTCCCGGGCAGGCCCGGCGGGCGGTCCCGTGCGGGGGCGGGCGGGCGTCGCCGGAATCGGCCCCGCGCGGGGTCCTGCGGGCGGTCAGGCGACCACCGACTCGTAGCGGTCCAGCGCCTCCTGAGCGGCCCGGCGGACGCGCTCGGCCAGCGAGGCGGGGGAGACGACCCGGCCGGTGCCGCCCAGGCGCATCGCCAGCCGGAGCAGCCAGCTCTGGTCGCGGGCGCGCAGGGCCACCCGCAGCCGTCCCTCGCCGAGCTCCTCGACGCTCTCGCACGGGTAGTACTCGGCGACCCAGCGGCCCGCGGGGGTCAGCTCCAGCTCCACCAGCTCGTCGGTGGGCGAGGGGCGGAACACCCCGGGCGTCACCTCGTCGGGCACCGCGCCGGCCGGCGGGTCCGCGGGCACGTCCAGCACGTCCACGTCGAGCATGCGGTCCAGCCGGAACAGGCGCACCGCCTCGGCCCGGTAGCACCAGCCCGACAGGTAGCTGCGGCCGTCCACCACGACCAGCCGCATCGGGTCGACCTCGCGGGGGGTGATCTCGTCGCGGCCCGGCACGTAGTAGCGGAGCGAGAGCCGCCTGCGGGCGCGCAGCGCCTCGTTGACCGCGGGCAGCGCGTCGGGGGTGGCGTCCACCTCGACCGCGACCTGGCTGCTGACCGCCGCGGCCGCCTCCCCGGCGGCCTGCTCGAACTTGGCGATGACCCGGGCCAGCGCGTCGCGCTCGCCGAACTCCGGCATCTCGGCGAGCATGCGCAGCGCCACCAGCAGCGCGCTGGCCTCGTCGACGCCCAGCCGGAGCGGGCGGGCGATGGTGTCGGCGTTGTCGATGACGATCTCGCCGCCGTCCCAGGAGACGTCGATCAGGTCGCCGGGGGTGTGGCCGGGCAGCCCGCACATCCACACCAGCTGCAGGTCGTCGATGAGCTGCTTCTCGCTCAGCCCGAAGATCCTCGCGACCTCGGACACCTCCGCCCCCGGGTGGGACATCAGGTAGGGCACCAGGGCCAGCAGCCTCGGCAGCCGGTCGGCCGTACTGCTCATCGGTCGTTCACCGCTCCTCGTCCGTCCGCGGGGGCCGCCCCGCGGACCGCCTCCCCTGCCGTCCCGCCGTCCTCCCGCGCCCCGTCGGCGTCCCACGCGAGGACCCCCTTCAGCCGGCAGATGACGGCCTCGCGGGCGTCGGGCGGGCCGAGCACCTCGGCGTCGGCGGCGAACCCGGCCACCCACCCTGCGAGCCGCTCGGGATCGGTGAAGGCGATCTCCAGCTCGTCCCAGCCGCCGCCGGCGGGCCGTACGGCCTTCGCCGCCTGGCGCAGCCCCTGGCAGGTGCCCTCGCGGACCCGGACGGCGGCGGTGCGCTCGGTCAGCGGGCCGTCCTCGCGCGGGGCCGCCATCGCCCGGATGTCGACGCCCTCGGGCACCGTCACGGTGCCGGGGCGGCCCGCCGCCACGACCGGCCCGGTGATGCGGCTGAGCCGGAACACCCGGGGCGCGTCGCGGTCGCGGTCGTGGCCGACGACGTACCACCGGCCGCGCCGGCTGACCACGCCCCACGGCTCGACCGTGCGGGTCAGCACGCTCTCCCCGGCCGCGACGCGGTAGGGGAAGCGGACCGGGCGCCGGTCGCGCACGGCCTCCCACAGCGCCGGGAAGGCCGGGTCCTGGGTGTCGACCCGCAGCTCCAGCGCGCCGCCGAGCAGCCCGCCGGTCTCGTCGGCGTCCACGCCCCCGGCGCGCAGCTTCAGCAGCGCGCCGCTGGCCGCCTCCGCCAGGCTGGCCCGCTGCCACACCCGCGCGGCCAGGCCCACCACGGCGGCCTCGTCGGGCTCCAGGGTGATCTCGGGCAGCTCGTAGGCCTGGCGGACGATCCGGTAGCCGGGGTCCTCCTCCCACGGGTCCTTGTGGACCTCGATCGGGATGCCGATCTCGCGCAGCTCGTTCTTGTCGCGCTCGAACATCCGCTGGAAGGCCTCGTCGTTGGCCGAGTCGTAGCCGGGCACGGCCTGGCGGATCTGCTCGGCGCTGAGCGGCCGGCGCGTGGCCAGCAGGCAGATCACGAGGTTCAGCAGCCGCTCGGTCTTCCGGCGCGACATCCGGCCTCCCTCCCTCTCAAATGACGCTACCCTTCCCCGCGTGATCAGATGGCGCAGGGGCGAGGTCGTACGGATCCGGCGCGAGTGGCCGGGGGCGGTGGAGCTGGACGTCACCACCGGGGAGGGCCAGGCGCGCGCGCTCGCCTATCCCGCCCTCGTGGGACGCCCCGAGCCCGGCGACGCGGTCCTGCTGAACACGACCGCGCTCGCGATGGGTCTCGGTACGGGAGGTTACGCCATGGTGGTGGCGCTTCCCGACCGTTTGCCGGAAGATCCACACGGACCCGGGCATCTGGTGAAGGCACGCTACACCCCGCTGCAGGCCACCGTGCTCGGCGCGGACGAGCAGGACTCCCCGCACCACGGGGTCCTGCGCGAGGCCGACTCCCTGGACGGCATGCCGGTGGTCGTCGCCGACCTGCACTCGGCGCTCCCGGCGGTCCTGTGCGGCCTGTACGCCTCGCGCCCGCACGCCAGGGTCGCCTACGTGATGCTCGACGGCGGCGCGCTGCCCGCCTGGTTCTCCATGTCGTGCGCGCGGCTGCGGGAGATCGGCTGGCTGTGCGGGACGGTGACCACGGGCCAGTCCTTCGGCGGCGACGTGGAGGCGGTGACGACGCACACCGGCCTGCTGGCGGCCCGGCACGTCCTGGCGGCCGACGTCGCGGTCGTCACCCAGGGGCCGGGCAACCTGGGCACCGGCACGAGGTGGGGCTTCTCCGGCGTCTCGGCCGGGGAGGCGGTCAACGCCGCCGCGGTCCTGTCGGGCCGCCCGGTCGCGGCGCTGCGGGTCAGCGAGGGCGACCGGCGCGAGCGGCACCTGGGGCTGTCCCACCACTCGCTGACCGCCTACGGGCGGGTCGCGCTGGCGCCCGCCCGGATCGCGCTGCCCGAGCTGCCCGGCGACTTCGGCGCCCGGGTGGCCGAGCAGGCGCGGCCCCTGGCCGAGCGGCACGAGCTGGTCCCCGTGCCCGTGGACGGCCTGCACGACGCGCTGAAGGACTCGCCGGTGCGGCTGTCCACCATGGGACGGGGGCTGGAGGAGGACCCGGCCTACTTCCTCGCCTCGGCCGCCGCGGGCAGGCTGGCGGCCTCGCTGCTGCCCTGAGCGGCGGCCCCGCCGCCGTCACGGCCGGCGCCGGCCTCGTCGCTGTCGTAGAAGTCCTTGAAGGTGAAGGCGCGGGGGCCGGGGCCGTGCGCGCGGAGCAGCTCCAGGCGCTCCATGCCCTCCGCCAGTGAGGGGATGTGGCCCTCGGGGATCCACCACATCACCGAGTACGGCTCGGCGATGTGCAGGAACCACTCCCTGCGCCGCTGCAGCGCGGGCAGGTGGACGCTGCGGTAGACGAAGTTCCATAGGGTCTCGCGCGACTCCCAGACCGAGAAGTTGATCACCAGGTCGTCGCCGTAGTCGTGCTGGACCGTGGCCTCGGGGTCGGTCTCGCTGCCCTTGAGCCGCCAGACGAAGCCGGGCGCCGCGTCGGAGACGGCGTTGACGGGCTCGAGGAGCGCGACGAAGCCGGCGAGTTCGGGCGAGTCCAGGGGCGCCCGGAGACGGGCGACGTTCAGCTGTGCCAGATGCATGACCTCAGCAGACCATCCCGGCACCTTCTATGTCAATCATTATTGTTTATAGAGAAGCTGACGCAGCACTCCCCCGGCCGGGGATCGGACTCCGCCCGCCCCGGATCCCCGCCCAGCCCCTCCAGCAGGCCCCGGCAGAGCTCCAGGTTCATCGAGCAGACCAGCAGCGGGTGCTCCTCGGCCAGCACGTGGAACGGGCAGTTGCGCAGCCGCAGGCGGCCGCCCTCCGCGTACGGCTCGTAACCGCGCCGCCGCAGCGCCCCGGCGAGGCCCTCCGGCCCGCCCTGCGGCCCGTCCGCCTCCTGCGGCCCGCCGGGTCCGGGGCCGCCGTCCGCGCCGCGCCGCCCGTCCCGCGGCCCCTCCCCCTCGGCCCGCGCCGGCGGGGCCACCCGCCGCTGCGGCTCGGCCGCGAGCCTGCGGCCGGCCCGCGGCGCGGCCTCCTCGGCCAGCGCGTCGCCGCCGGGCACGTCCACCACCTCGGCCAGCACCAGGGCGAGCGTGCGGTAGTCCCGGGGCGGGACGCTCACCTGCCACTCCCCCGCCGCCCGCCGGTAGACCTTCGCGGGCCGGCCGCTGCCCGGCCCCGTCCGCTCCCCCAGCCGCTTGAACCCGGTCTCCAGCAGGCCCGCCTCGACGAGCTTGTCGAGGTGGAACGCGGCGAGCGTGCGCTGCACGCCCACCGCCTCGGCGGCCTCGTTCCGCCCGACCTGGCGCCCCTGGGCGACCACGTACTCGTAGACCGCCCGCCGTACGGGATCGTTCAGGGCCGCCACCACGGGAAGGTCGTCGCTGCTCACAGCCGGGAGTCTAGGCCCGCCGCGGGGCGCCCCGTCCGCGCCCGCCGGCCCCGCCCGGACCGCCGGGGCCGGCGGGCTCAGTAGGCGGCGAGGACGTCGACGACGAAGACGAGGGTGTCGGTGGACTTCACCAGCGGCGGCAGGCCGTCCGGGTAGCCGAGCTCCGGCGGGACGACCATGGCCACCCGGCTGCCGACCGGCACCCCGGCCAGCGCCCGGTCCCACGCCTCGATGACGGCGCCCCGGCCGAGCTGGAACGCCTTGGGCCGGCCCGCCTGCCAGGTGGACTCCAGGGCCGCGCCCGTCCCCCAGATCCTGCTCTCGTACTGCACGACGAGCAGCTGCCCCTGGCGGGTCTCGGCCCCCCTGCCCCGGATGAGGGTCTCCGCCCGCAGGGCCGCCGGGGGATCACCGTCCGGCAGGGCGACGGCCGGCCGCTCGCCGGGGCCGCCGGAGACCTCCACCCCGGCGACGCCGCCCGCGCCCCCACCGCCCCGGGCGGCCGCGCCGGGCGGGAAGGCCCCGAGCACGTCGATCACGTAGAGCAGGGTGTCGTCGGCGGCCAGACCACCGGGCGGGTTGGGCCCGTACCCCTCCTGCGGGGGGACCGCAGCGACCACCCGGCTGCCGACCCGGTGCCCCTGCAGCGCCTTGCTCACCCCGCCGGCCGACCGGTTCAGCGGGAAGGCCGCGGGCGCCCCCCGCTCGAAGCTGGAGGCCACCAGGCGGTTGTCCCCGCCGTCCCACACGTGCGCGGTGTAGTGGGCGACGACCAGGTCGCTCGGGTCGACCACGTCACCGGTCCCGGCCATCTGCTCGTAGACCCGCAGCTCCCCGGGCGGCCCGCCGCCGGGGAAGCCGATCCTCGGCCGGGCGCCGAAGTCGCCGCCGACCGTGACGTCCGGGCCCGGCCGGCCGTCGGCGGCGCAGCCGCAGGCCAGCACGAGCGAGAGCGCGACGAACAGGGCCCGCGTGCGCATCCGGCTCCCCTGGTGATCGGTGGATGCGCCTACCCTAACCCTCTATTGGGCGAGATGTCAGTAGCATGCGGCGGGCCCGGAGGACTCAGTAGGCGCCGACGATGTCCACCAGGAAGACCAGAGTGTCGGTGCCCTTGATGCCCGCCTGCTCGTTGCCCTGCTCGCCGTACCCGAGCGCCGGCGGGATGCTCACCAGCACGCGGCTGCCGACGGTCTGGCCGACCAGCGTCTGGTCCCAGCCCTTGATGACCTGGCCGGTGCCGATCTGGAAGGTCGCCGGCTGGCCCCGCTCCCAGCTGCTGTCGAACTGCTTGTCCGAACCCCAGATCTTGCCGATGTAGTGCGCCATGAGGTTCTGGCCCGACTTCACCTGCGGGCCGGTGCCCTTGACGATGACCTTGGTGACCAGCTCCGCGGGGGCCTTCTCCTTGGTCTTCGTGGTCAGCGTGGGCGCCTTGCCCGCCTCGGGGTTCTTCACCTCGACGCCCTTGAGGCCCGGGTCGGCGGCCTCGCCGGTCACCGTGACCGGCTCCGGCTTCAGGCCCACCATGTCCATCACGAGCACCTGGGTCACGTTCTCCTGGCCCGACTGCTTGGCCTGCTCCCGCTGCTCCGCCGTCAGGCTGTCGGGGGCCACGACGGCCACGTGGCGGCCGCCGGGCTTGGCGCCCACGAACGCCTCCTTCAGCACCGACGGCAGCTGGTCGGTGACCTGGATGGTCTCCGAGGACCCCGTGTCGTAGGTGGACCCGACCGTGGGGTTGTTCTTGCCGTCCCAGGTGTAGACCGTGTAGTTGACGATGACGTTGTCACCGACCTTGAACTCCGTGCCGGAGCCCTCCTTCACGGTCTCCTCGGACGACTTGGCCGGCGGCGTGCCCTGCGGGAACGTCACCGTCGGCTTCGCGCCGACCTCGCCGGTGACCTTCAAGCCGCTGCTCGCGGTGCTCCCGGTGGCGGAGGTACCGCCCTGGTCGGTGCCACAGGCGGCGGCGAACAACAGGGGCACTGCGGCCAGGACGGCCAGGCGACGGCGACGCATTCGATATCCCTCAAGCAGACGTCAGTTCGCGCCACACTATCCGAACCCGGCGTACGGCCGGGATAAGCGGTGAAACGTTCACCGCCCGTCCCGCCGCCCGGCCCCCCGTCACATGCCCGCGATCAGCTTGTCCACCCTCTCGTCCACGCTGCGGAACGGGTCCTTGCACAGCACGGTGCGCTGCGCCTGGTCGTTGAGCTTCAGGTGCACCCAGTCGACGGTGAAGTCGCGCCGCTTCTCCTGGGCCCGCCGGATGAACTCGCCGCGCAGCTTCGCCCGGGTGGTCTGCGGCGGCACCGACTTCGCCTCGAAGATCTTCAGGTCGGAGGCCACCCGCTCCACCGCGCCGCGCTTCTGCAGCAGGTAGAACAGCCCGCGCCTGCGGTGCACGTCGTGGTAGGCCAGGTCGAGCTGGGCCACCCGCGGGCTGGACAGCGGCAGGTCGTACTTGGCGCGGTAGCGCTCGATCAGCTGGTACTTCGTCACCCAGTCGATCTCCCGGGCGACCAGGTCGAGGTTGCCGGTGTCCACGGCGGTCAGCGTCCGCTCCCACAGCTCCAGCACCCGGTTGCTGATCTCGTCGCCGCCGCGCCGGTCCACGAAGTCGCGGGCCTTGGCGAGGTATTCCTGCTGGATCTCCAGCGAGGACGCCTCCCGGCCGTTGGCCAGGCGCACCCGGCGCCGCCCCGTCATGTCGTGGGAGACCTCGCGGATGGCCCGGATGGGGTTCTCCAGCGACAGGTCGCGCATCACCGTGCCCGCCTCGATCATCCGCAGCACCAGGTCGGTCGCGCCGACCTTGAGCAGCGTCGTCGTCTCGCTCATGTTCGAGTCGCCGACGATGACGTGCAGCCGGCGGAACCGCTCGGCGTCGGCGTGCGGCTCGTCGCGGGTGTTGATGATCGGCCGGGAGCGGGTCGTCGCCGACGACACGCCCTCCCAGATGTGCTCGGCCCGCTGGGAGACGCAGTAGACCGCGCCGCGCGGCGTCTGCAGCACCTTGCCCGCGCCGCAGATGATCTGCCGGGTGACCAGGAAGGGGATCAGCACGTCCGCCAGGCGGCCGAACTCGCCGTGCCGGCCGACCAGGTAGTTCTCGTGGCAGCCGTAGGAGTTGCCGGCCGAGTCGGTGTTGTTCTTGAACAGGTAGATGTCGCCGGCGATGCCCTCCTCGCGCAGGCGCTTCTCGGCGTCCAGCAGCAGGCCCTCCAGGATGCGCTCGCCCGCCTTGTCGTGCGTCACCAGCTCGATGACGTTGTCGCACTCCGGCGTGGCGTACTCCGGGTGGCTGCCGACGTCGAGGTACAGGCGCGCGCCGTTGCGGAGGAAGACGTTGCTCGAACGGCCCCACGAGACGACCCTGCGGAACAGGTAGCGGGCGACCTCGTCCGGGGACAGCCGCCGCTGCCCCCGGAACGTGCAGGTGACACCGTATTCGTTCTCAAGCCCGAAAATGCGGCGGTCCATCGTTCTCCTAGCGAGGGGACTGTCGGATTCACCCGGCAGAGGGGTCACTTCCCTGTCGTGGTCCTTGTGTTCGAAACGGTCGGGGCTTGGCCGTCGCCTACCTCGGTCGAGGAGAGCGGTAAGCCGCTCCGGCGAGGAGCGGCGGGGTCACTGCCTCACACTATTCGCCAGGCGCCTCGAGCGGGAAGGCTCCGTCGGGGGTTTCCGGTCGGGGGGCTTATGCCCCCCGACCCGGCCGCGTAAGCGGGCTCAGGGCGTGTAGATTTCCTGGAACTTGACGATCTTGCCCTTGTAGACCGTGATCAGCGCGGGTGTCCGGTGCTTCCCGGCGTTGCGCAGCAGCGCCGCCCGGGAGCAGCGCTCGGTGCCCAGGCCGGTCCTCGGGCTGACCGTCGTGTCCGTCCGGGCCCTGCCGCAGCCGTGGGCGCTGAGGTAGACGACGTTCCGGGCGACCGGCGAGGCGTAGGCGGTGACGTCGCCCTCCGGCGGCCCGACGAAGTAGCCCTCGGCGTACTCGGCCCTCTTCCACTTGATCGGCTCGTACTCCGCGGTGCTCCCGCTCACGTGGGTGATCCAGCCGCGCAGGACGCCGTCCTTGCGGGAGTGGACGCGCTTGGTGAAGTCGTGGCCGGGGTCGCGCTGGAACGAGGTGCCGAAGACCTTCGGGGCGGGGAAGTCGGGGACGTCCGCGGCCTGTGCGGCGGACGCGGTCGCGGTCGCGGCGGCCAGGGTCACGGAGAACGCGGCGGCCGCCGCCATGAGGGAGCGCTTCATGCCCGTTGAGACCGCCTCCGGGGGAGATCGGTTCGCCGGAGATCGCGTGATCCCCGTCACGTCGCCGCCCGGCACCGCCCCGGCGCAGGACACGCGGGACCGCCCGGCGGGGTACGGCGCGGCCCGCCGTACCCCGCCGGGCGCCCGTCAGGCGCCGGAGCCGGTGTCGATGTCGCCCTCGGGACCGGTCGCCGGAGCGTCGGGCGACCCCGGAGCGGCCCCCGGAGGCTCCGCGGACGCCTCCCCGGGCTCGGCGGCGGGAGCCGCCTGGGCGGTCGCCGCGGCCTCGGCCACCAGGGCCTCCAGCCGGGGACCGGCGAGCCGCTGGAACTTGCGGTGCGGGCGGTTGCGGTCGAGCACCGCCACCTCCAGCTGACCCACCGCCGGGCGCTCGCCGCCCGGCTCGGTCAGCGCGGCCAGCGCCGCCTCCAGCGCCTGAGCCAGCGTCATGCCCTCCCGGTAGCGCTCCTTGAGACGGCCCGCGACGGCCTCCGCCTGACCGCCCATCACGGTCATGCCGTGCTCGTCGAAGACCGAGCCGTCGAAGGTCAGCCGGTAGATCGCGTCGGTCTCGGCGGTGTCGCCGACCTCGGCGACGACCACCTCCACCTCGAACGACTTGATGGACTCGGTGAAGATCTGCCCGAGGTTCTGCGCGTACAGGTTGGCCAGGCCGCGCGCGGTGACGTCCGAGCGGTCGTAGGTGTAGCCGTTGATGTCGGCGTAGCGGATGCCGCCCAGCCGCAGCGCCTCGAACTCGTTGTAGCGGCCGACCGCGGCGAAGCCGATCCGGTCGTAGATCTCACTGATCTTGTGCAGCGCCCGGGACGGGTTGGGCGCCACGAACAGGATGCCGTGCTCGTACTGGAGCACGACCACGCTGCGGCCCCGCGCGATGCCCTTGCGCGCGTAGTCCGCCTTGTCCCGCATGATCTGCTCAGGGGACGCATATCCAAAAGGCATGGACACCGTGGTGGTCTTCCTCTCGTCTCAGCGGGGGCCGGGTCAGCGCAGCGGGGCGACGGGGCCGTCGGGGTTGGTCATGCGGGCGTCCACGACCGCCTGGACGTATCCGGCGACCTCGTCGTCGGACAGGCGGCGGAAGCCGTCGGCGGTGACCACGGCGACCACCGGCCAGATCCTGCGGGTCACGTCGGGCCCGCCGGTCGCCGAGTCGTCGTCGGCCGCGTCGTAGAGCGCCTGGATCAGCGTGAGCACGGTGTCCTCGGGCGAGGCGCCCTCCCGGTAGAGCTTCTTCAGCGCCCCCCGGGCGAAGATCGAGCCGGAGCCGATCGCGTGGTGGTGGAACTGCTCGTACGGCCCGCCGCCCACGTCGTAGCTGAAGATCCGGCCGCCGTCGATCTCGGGGTCGTAGGCCGCGAACAGCGGCACCACCACCAGGCCCTGCATCGCCATCGCGAGGTTGCCGCGGATCATCGTGGCCAGCCGGTTCGCCTTGCCGGCCACCGAGAGGGTGCGGCCCTCCATCTTCTCGTAGTGCTCCAGCTCCACCCGGTACAGGCGGGCCATCTCGATGCCGGTGCTCGCCGCGCCGGCGATGCCCATGCACGAGTGGTCGTCGGTGCGGAACACCTTCTCGATCTCCCGCTGGGCGATGATGTTGCCGGAGGTCGCCCGGCGGTCACCGGCCATCACCACGCCCCCGGCGCAGGTCGCCGCGACGATCGTGGTCGCGTGCGGGATCTGGTCGCCGACCGGCGTCGCCAGACGGTCGTCACGGCCGGGCAGCAGCTCCGGCGCGTAGGACCCGACGAACTCGGTGAACGAAGAGCTCCCGGTGTTCGTGAAAAGGTGGTTCACCATGCCGGCGGGCAGGTCCCTGTGCGATGCCACGCGACTCCCTCCAAAACTTCCGTACATGTCCGTGTCCACGGCTCGGCCGCGGCGCCGCGGCGCCGCCCGCCGCCGCCCGTGGGGCCGCGGGCCCCGCCTCGCTCCTCACTCCAGGCACCGCACCCCCCTCGCGGGCTCGTCTGCGACGCTGCGCGCCGCGGTGAACACGGGCTCGTCTAACGCCTGACCCTACTCACCCCGCCGCGCCCCATGCACTCCTCTCGATCAGCTCAACGCGAACCGCTGCCGCCCACGTCCCCGAAACACCGTCCGTCACACCCGTCATACGGCCTCTCGCCTATATCGTGACCGCGCCGGAGAGCACCCGCACCAGACTCCACCAGGGGAGGGCGCATGCCGTCCGAGACCGCCGAGACCGCCGAGATCGTCGTCGTCCCGCACACCCACTGGGACCGCGAGTGGTACCTGCCCTTCCAGCGCTTCCGCGCCGGGCTCGTCCGCACGCTCGACGAGGTCCTCGGCATCATGGCCGCCGACCCCGGCTACCGCTTCACCATGGACGGCCAGCTCGCCGCCCTGGAGGACTACCTGGAGGTCCGGCCCGAACGGCTCCCGCTCGTGCGGGCCCTCGTCACCGAGGGCCGCCTCGCCGCGGGGCCGTGGCTCGTCCTCGCCGACTCCTTCCTCTGCTCCGGCGAGACCCTGGTCCGCAACCTCGAGTACGGCGTGCGCGGCGCCGAGGCGCTCGGCGGCGTGATGCGCGTCGGCTACCTGCCCGACCAGTTCGGCCACTGCGCCCAGCTGCCGCAGATCCTCCGGCTGGCCGGGTTCGAGCACGCCTGCCTCTGGCGCGGCGTCCCCGCCCGCGTCGACCGCGACGCGTTCGCCTGGACCGGAGCGGACGGCAGCACCATCCGGACCCAGTACCTGCCCGGCGGGTACGCGGGTGCCGTCGCCCTGTTCAGCGGGCCCGCCGAGGCGGCGCCCGACCGGCTGGCCGCCTTCGCCGAGACCATGCGCCCCTGGAACCCCGACGGCCCTCTGCTCGCCATGTACGGCGCCGACCACAGCACCCCCGCCCCGGACATCGCCTCCTGCGGCGTGCGCCTGGCCACCCTCGGCGACTACCTCGCCGGGCGCGGCCCGTCCGTCGCGGGCCTGCCCGCCGTGACGGGCGAGCTGCGCTCGGCCGCCCGCGCCGGCCTCCTGCCCGGCGTCGTCTCCGCCCGCGTCCCCGCCAAGCGGGCCATGGCCCGCGCCGAGCGCGTCATCGCCCGTTACGCCGAGCCCCTGGCCGCCCTGTGGCTGCCGGGCGACCCCGCCGCCGCGCGCCTGCTGGAGTCGGCCTGGCGCCGCCTGATCACCTGCGCCGGCCACGACTCCATCACCGGCTGCGGCGCCGACGAGACCGCCCAGCAGGTCGCCGCCCGCATCGCCGAGGCCGAACAGACCGGCCAGGCCGTCGTCGATCTGGTCAGCGCCTCACTCGCCGAGCGGGTCGCCCGCGACCGGCTCGTGGTCGTCAACCCCTCGCCCTTCGCCCGCACCGCGCTGGTCCTCGCCGACCTGCCGGAGTCCCGCGCCCGGCTGCTCGCCCCCGGCGGCGGCCCCGTCCCGCTGCAGCGGCTCGAACTGGCACCCACCCTGCTCGGCGAGACCACCGTGGACGGCCTCGCCCGGCTGCTCGGCCGCCTCCACGACCGCGAGCTGTCCGGCCAGCGGATCGTCTCCTGGGAGGCGGACGCCGCCGGCGGCCTGTTCACCCTCGTGGTCGGCCGCCACGCCACCACCGGCTACGACTACTCCGCCCTGCGCCGTGCCGTCCTCGACGGCGCGGCCGCCCGTCCCGGGCCGTGGCGCGTGCGGACCCTCGCCGAACCCGTCGTCACCGTCGCCGCCCGCGTCTCCGTCCCGCCGCTCGGCCGCACGGTCCTGACCACCGCGCCCACCACGGAACCCGTCGTGGACTCCGCGGCAGCGCCCGCCGCGGAGTCCGGCGCGGGCCCGGCCGCAGGGCCCGCCACGGGCCTCCTCCCGGCCCGCCCCCGCGGGGACGCCTCCGGCCCGGCCGCCCCCGCGACCGCGGCGCCCGTGCGGGTCGGCCCCGGCGGAGCCGGGCTCGACAACGGCCTGCTCCGCGTCACCGTCGCCCCCGACGGCACCCTGTCCCTCGCAGGGTCCGCCGGCGCCGGCGCCCGCGGTGCCGAGGTCCGCGGTGTCGGCCGCATCGTCGACGGCGGCGACGCCGGTGACACCTACGACCACGCGCCGCCCCGCCACGACCTCCTCGTCGACACCCCCGTGTCCGTGGAGGTCGAGACCCTCTGCGCCGGGCCGCTGGTGTCCGTGCTCGAGATCCGCCGCGCCTACCGCTGGCCCGCCTGGTCCTCCCCGGACGGCCGCTCCGAACAGACCGAGGCCGTCACCGTCACCACCCGCGCCGAACTCCGCGCCGGCGAGCCGTACCTGCGGCTGGAGACCTCCTTCGACAACCGCGCCCGCGACCACCGCGTCCGCTGGCACGCCCCGCTCCCCCGCCCCGCCGCCGAGTCCTTCGCCGAAGGGCAGTTCGCCGTCGTCCGGCGCGGCCTGACCGTCGAGGGCGGCTGCGGCGAGCACCCGCTGCCGACCTTCCCCGCCGAGGGCTTCGTCTCCGCGGGCGGCCTGGCCGTCCTGCTGGACCAGGTCACCGAGTACGAACTGACCGGCGGCGAGCTCGCCCTCACCCTGCTCCGCTCCGTCGGCCACCTGTCCCGGGACGGCAACGCCCACCGCCCCGAGCCCGCCGGGCCCGCGCTGCCCACCCCGGACGCCCAGTGCCCGGGCCCCACTGCGATGCGCTTCGCCGTCCTGCCGCACGCCGGCACCTGGGACGAGGCGGGGCTGCCGCGCCTGGCCGAGGAGTACCGCCACGAGCTGCTGGCCGTACCGGGCTCGGGCGGGGGCCCCGACGCCCAGGACGTCCCCCCGGCCGCACCGGCCCCCGCCGGGCCGCTCCCCGCCGCCGGAGGATCCCCGGGGCGCGGGCCGCTGTCCGGGGCGGGGGACGGGCTCCCCGGGCGCGGGCCGCTGTCCGTCGAGGGCGCGGGCGTGCTCCTGACCGCGCTGCGCGAACGCGACGGCGCGCTGGAGGTCCGCCTGGTGGCCGAGCACCCCGCCGCCACCGAGGCCGTGCTCCGCGGCTCCTTCCGGGCCGCCCGCCGCGCCGGCCTGCTCGGCGCGGCGGGCGAGCCGCTGGAGGTCGCCGGCGGCGCCGTACGGCTCCCGCTACGCCCCTACGAGATCGCCACCCTCCACCTGGCCCGCTGAACCGCCGCCGGTCCGGCCGGTCCGCAGCCGGGACAGGTCTTCGGACCCGCCGAGGAACCCGTCCTCACTCCCGGCTCCGGATCCGGGCGCCTGCTGTCACTGGCCGCCCTTCTGGACGTACGACCGCACGAACTCCTCCGCGTTCTCCTCGAGGACCTCGTCGATCTCGTCCAGGATCGAGTCGACATCGTCCGAGAGCTTCTCGTGGCGCTCCTGGACGTCGGAGGCCGGAGCGGTCTCGACCTCCTCCACCTCACGGTCGGTCCGGCCGGTCTGCTTCTGGCCGCCGGTGTCCTTGCTGACCATCTGTGGCACCTCCGCATGGGGGACGTCTGTGGTTCATATCTTCCCCGAACCGGCCGACATTGCGCGCAGATCGCTCCGCGATCTTTGCCGGCAGCCCGGGTCGTACCCGCCAGACAACCTCCCCCACCCCTTCCCGGGCAAATTCCCGCCCCTTGACTAGATACTATTACTATCCAATTATTGGAAAGCGAAACTATCCAACGAGGAGCACCCATGTCGCCGTCGTCCCTCAGCACCGCCGGAGTGCTGCTGATCACCGTGCCCGCCGTCGCCTTCGGCGGGGTCTCGCTGCTCGCGCACATCATGCGCGACCTCCCCGGCTACCTGGACAACCCGGTCCGGCGCGGCCTGTGGCGGGCGGGCCACGCCCACGCGGGGGTCCTGGTCCTCTTCGCGCTCGTCGCGCTGCTCTACCTCGACCACGCGGATCTGCCCGCCGGCCTCCGGGCGCCGACCCGGACGCTGATCGCGGCCGCGCCCGTCCTGATGCCGCTCGGCTTCTTCCTGTCGGTGGCGCGACCCTCCGACACCAGGCCGAACAAGCTGATCTGGCTGGTGCCGCTCGGCGGGGTCTCCCTGGGAGCGGGGACCCTCCTGCTGGGCCTCGGCCTGGTCTGATCCTCGCCGCTCGCATCCGGTCTCCATGTCGACACCGGTCAGAGGCCCTTTACATCGTAGATTCACGCTTTTCCGGAGCGATCGGCGCCCTCCGGACCGCTCCAAGTAGGCCTTCGGCCCCGTTTCCTGGGATCATTGCCCCGTGAGCACCATCGTCGCCGGCCGGTACCAGCTCGTCGCCCCCGTGGGACAGGGTGCGACAGGTGTCGTGTGGCGGGCCTACGACCTGCTACTCGAGCGAGACGTGGCACTCAAGGAGATCGCCCTGCCACCGGGTCCCGGGGCGGACGAGCGGCGCCGCCGGGTGGTCAAGGAGGCCCGGATGGCCGCGCGCCTGAGCCACCGGGGCATCGTGACGGTGCACAACCTGGCCGAGGAGGCCGAGCGCCTCTGGATCGTCATGGAGTACCTCGAGGCCCTGACGCTGCACGAGACCGTGGCGCAGGCGGGCCCGCTCCCGGCCGACCTGGTCGCGAAGATGGGCCGCCGCCTGCTGGAGGCACTGCGGCACGCCCATGACGGCGGGGTGGTCCACCGGGACATCAAACCCGCCAACATCATGCTGACCGGCGACCGGGTGGTGCTGGCCGACTTCGGCTTCGCGGGCTTCGAGAGCACGGCGACCACCTCGCTGCGCGGCACCCCGGCGTTCATCGCGCCGGAGACCCTGCAGGGCCGGGGCGGCACCCGCGAGGCCGACATGTGGTCGTTCGGGGCGACGCTCTACATGGCGGTGGAGGGCAGGACGCCCTTCCGCACGGTGGACTCGATGGCCGAGCTGGCGGCGGTCCTGCAGGGCCCGCCGCGCGCGCCGCGGCGGGCGGGGGCGCTGGAGCCGATCCTGCGCGGCCTGCTCCGCAAGGACCCGGCGGCCCGCCTGACCTCCGGGCAGACGTACGCGATGCTCGTGAACCTGCGGCGGCACAGTGCCGCGTGACCGCGGCGGAACGGCACCGGAAAAAGCCTTCCGCCCGGCCCCGGCATATGTCTTCCGCTCGATCCCGGCGCATAAAGGCGGCTGAAATGATATTCCGGCCCGGGCGCGGCTGAATCGTTATGCGTGATATAAGCGGTCGCCACGCCGTGAACCGTTCCACCTGAAAACATGAATCCCGGAGGGGCCCGGTTTCTACGTGCAACAGGTGGGTTCATGGAAACGGGAACGGGAAGGCCGAGGCTGCTCGGGGATCGTTATCGGCTGCTCTCACCGAAAGGGCGCGACGGGCAGGGGATCGTCTGGCGGGCGCACGATCTGAGGCTCCGCCGCGATGTCGCGATCAAGGAGATCCGGCCGCGGTTCCGCGCGGACGGCGCCGACCTGAAGGAGGCGCGGCGGCGGGCGATGCGCGAGGCGCGCTCGGCGGGGCGGCTGAGCCATCCGGCGGTGATCGCGGTGCACGACCTGCTGGAGGAGGACGGGCGGCTCTGGATCGTGATGGAGCTGCTGGAGGCGCTGACGCTGGAGGAGACGGTCGGGCACCTGGGCCACCTGCCGGTCCACTGGACGGCGTGGATCGGGTTCCAGCTGCTGGGCGGGCTGCGGCACGCGCACGGGGCGGGGGTGCTGCACCGCGACATCAATCCCGGAAACATCCTGCTGACGGGCGAGCGGGTGGTGCTGTCGGACTTCGGCATCGCGGCGCTGAACGGCGACCCGAGCACCTCGACGACGGTGCCGGTGCACTGCGCTCCGGCCTACGTCGCGCCCGAGCGGCTGCGCGGCAGGCCGGCGAACCCGTCGGCGGACCTGTGGTCGTTCGGGGCGAGCCTGTACTTCGCGGTGGAGGGGCGGCCGCCGTATCCGGGCTCGGACGCCCTGCAGGTGCTGGGCCGGGCGATGAGCCGCGATCCGGACCCGCCGCTGAGGGCGGGCCCGCTCGGCGCGGTGCTGCGGGGGCTGCTGCGGCGCCCTCCCGCGGAGCGGATCACCGCCGACCACGCGGCGCGCCTGCTCTCGGAGATCCTGCGGACGGAGGGGGTGGCGGTGGACGCGCCCCGGCTCCCCTCCGCGCGGATCCCCCCGGACGCCCTCATGCGGTAGCCGGGGACCGCCCCGCGGCGGTTCCTTCCCGGCGCGCGGCGCAGGGCCGTACCGGGCCTCCCCGCGGGGTCCGGTACGGCCGGGCGCTCACTTGTCGCCGGTGAGGGCGGTGACCAGTTCGGCGGCGGTGTGGCAGCGGTCGAACAGCTCGCCCACGTGCGCCTTGGTGCCGCGCAGCGGCTCCAGGGTGGGGACGCGCTGCAGGGACTCCCGGCCGGGGATGTCGAAGATGACCGAGTCCCAGGAGGCGGCGGCGACGGCCTCGCTGTACTGGCTCAGGCAGCGCCCGCGGAAGTAGGCGCGGGTGTCGCTGGGCGGCACCTCGACCGCGCGCTGCACCTCCTCCTCGGTGACCAGGCGCTGCATCCGGCCGCGGGCGACCAGGCGGTTGTACAGGCCCCGGTCGGGGCGGATGTCGGAGTACTGCAGGTCGACCAGCTGCAGGCGCGGGTGCGACCAGGGCAGCCCGTCGCGGCTCCGGTAGCCCTCGAGGATCTCCAGCTTGGCGACCCAGTCGAGCTCCCCGGCCAGCTGCATGGGGTCCTCGGCCAGGCGGGTCAGGACGGACTCCCAGCGGTCCAGGACGTCCTTGGTGATCTCGTCCATGCCGGTGCCGCTGCGGGTCTCGGCGTACTTCCTGGCCAGTTCGAGGTATTCCATCTGGAGCTGGACGGCGGTGAGCCTGCGCCCGTCGCGCATCGGGATCTCGTACTTCAGCGTGGGGTCGTGGGAGACCGCGCGCAGCGCCTGCACGGGGTTCTCCACGGCCAGGTCGCGGGTGAAGTAGCCGTCCTCGATCATGGCGAGGACCAGCGCGGTGGAGCCCAGCTTCAGGTAGGTGGAGATCTCCGACATGTTCGCGTCGCCGATGATGACGTGCAGCCGGCGGTACTTCTCCGGGTCGGCGTGCGGCTCGTCGCGGGTGTTGATGATCGGCCGCTTGAGCGTGGTCTCCAGGCCGACCTCGACCTCGAAGAAGTCGGCGCGCTGGCTGATCTGGAAGCCCTCGCCCCGGGAGTCCTGCCCGATGCCGACGCGCCCGGCGCCGGTGACGACCTGCCGGGAGACGAAGAACGGGGTGAGGTGGCGGACGATGTCGGCGAACGGGGTGGCCCGCCGCATCAGGTAGTTCTCGTGGCAGCCGTAGGAGGCGCCCTTGTTGTCGGTGTTGTTCTTGTAGAGCTGGATCGGCGCGTTGCCGGGGATCGCCGAGGCGCGCAGCGCGGCGTCGTGCATGACCCGCTCACCCGCCTTGTCCCAGATCACCGCGGCCCGGGGGTTGGTGCACTCGGGCGTGGAGTACTCGGGGTGGGCGTGGTCGACGTACAGCCGCGCGCCGTTGGTGAGGATCACGTTGGCCAGGCCGAGGTCCTCGTCGGTGAGCTGGCTGGCGTCGGCGACCTCCCGGGCGAGGTCGAAGCCGCGCGCGTCGCGCAGCGGGTTCTCCTCCTCGAAGTCCCACCGCGCCCGCCGCGCTCGCGCCGCCGAGGCGGCCAGATAGGCGTTGACGACCTGGGACGAGGTCACCATCGCGTTGGCCCCCGGCTGTCCGGGCACGGAGATGCCGTACTCGGTCTCGATGCCCATCACCCGCCGTACCGTCATGCGCACCCTCTGTTCGTCCGGGGCTGTTCGTCCGCCGTATATATCCCCGAGCCTAGACCCTTCACTATGCCCAGTGGTCAGACAGTTATGGCACCGAGGCCTTTTCGCCCAGGGCGGCGGGCGCCGCGGGCGCGGGCGCGGCGGCGGCCCGGCGGCGCCGGCGCGCCTTGACGAATTCCTGGACCGGCCGCTCGACGACGCGGTGGACCGCGTAGGACAGGGCCGCGACGGCCAGGACCGTCACGGCGGCGGTCGCCCAGGGCGGCAGCGCGTCCCGGAGGGCGGGGACGATCAGCACGGCCCCGGCGGTGTGGAACAGGTAGAGCGGGTAGGTGAGCGCGCCCAGGACGACCAGGCCGCGCCAGCGCAGCCACCCGAGCCAGCCGAGGGCGACCATGGCCATCAGCACGTAGAAGGCCACCACGGTGGCGATGACGGCCCAGTCGGGCACGGGCATGGCCTCGTAGCCGACCAGGTCGATGCGGCTGTGCACGCGGTCCAGCGCGGCGCTGACGGCCATCCCGCCGCTGATGCCGGCCGTGCACCATAGCACGAGGCGGGGGCCGTAGCGGGTCATCAGGTAGAAGGACATGCCGCCGACGAAGTAGGCCGCGTACTTGGGCATCACGAGCAGGTCCACCCAGTGGTTCTCGGTGCCGGAGAAGAAGGCCGCGGCGGCCAGCCAGAGGCCCATGAAGGCCAGGCAGCGGCCGAGCGTCGGGCCGACGACCACCAGCACGGAGATCAGCAGGTAGAAGCGGAGCTCGGCCCAGAGCGACCAGTAGACGCCGGTGGCGTCGGTGACCTCGAACAGGCGCTGGAGCATGGTCAGGTTCGCCAGGTACTCCCCCGCGCTCAGCTTGGGGTCCAGCGCTCTGGCCTCCGTCAGGCCGTACAGGGCGGCGGTGACGCCGACGCTGACCCAGTAGGCGGGATAGAGCCGCACGACGCGGGAGAGGGCGAACCCGCCCAGGCCGCGCCCCCAGACGCTCATGAGGATGACGAAGCCGCTGATCATGAAGAACAGCTCGACGCCCAGGATGCCGAGCCCGGAGACGGTGGAGATCGCCGGGAAGAGCTCCGCGGGCGCCTCGCCCCAGACCGAGCGGAAGGCGATGAAGTAGTGGAAGGCGAGGACGGCCAGGGCGGCCACGAACCGCAGGAGGTCCAGCTCGGCGAGGCGGCCGCCCTCAGCCGCCCCGCGGGACCGCGTGCCGGTCACCGGGTGACCGCGTCACAACGGTCACAGATGCCTCGATATTCACATATACATCGACATTCACGCACGCACCTTTGACGGCGTCCCGAGCGGTTGGGTTCCTGCGACTTCGCGGGCGGCGGCGTCCTGTTGGCGGATCGTGACCATCGAGGACGTCAGCGCCGAGCGCAGGGCGCGCATGGCCGGCGGTTCGAGCCGGCTGCTGACGAGGTGGGCGACGAGCAGCGCGGCGAGGGTCGCCGCGGCCAGCGCCGCCCACTTCGGCAGATGGGGGGCGGCGGCGCCGATGACGAGGGCGCCGACCGGCAGGTGGAGCAGGTAGAGGGGGTAGGTGAGCGCGCCGAGCGTGACGAGCGAGGGCAGGCGCCGCAGCCGGGACAACCGGCCGGTGGCGGCCAGCGCCATGACCACGAATACCAGCGTCAGCACGCCGGCGATGAGGTACGGCCCGGCGGCCGCGCCGTGGTACTCCCGCACCCGGGCGCCCCCCTCGGTGACCGCCTCGACCACGGCGAGGATCCACGACACGCCGACGAACGCCCACGGGACGGCCGACGAGCCCGCGCGGTGGATGAGGTGGAGCGCCATGCCCGCGATGAAGTAGGGGGCGCACCAGGGCATGAACAGGAACTCCAGCAGCGGGCTCTTGGCCGCCGTCGCGGTCAGCGCGAGGACGAGCCAGCCGGCCATGAAGATCACGCAGCGCCGGTAGGTGACGCCCACCAGGGCCAGCACGCCGATGAGGAGGTAGAAGCGCAGCTCCGCCCAGAGCGTCCAGTAGACCGCTCCCAGGTCGCGGATCCCGAGTCCCTGCTGCACCATCGTCAGGTTGGCGAGGATCTCCCACGGGGCGAGGGCCGGGCCGTACAGGCCGGTCAGGGAGAGCGCCCCGAGGACGCCGACGCTCAGCCAGTACGCCGGGTAGAGCCGGGCGATCCGGGAGACGGCGAACTCCCCGGCGGTGCGTCCCCACACGCTCATGAGGATCACGAATCCGCTGATCATGAAGAACAGGTGCACGCCGTAGACCCCGAAGGTGCTGATCTTCCTCAACCCCTCGAACCTGACGTCCCCCCACGCCTTCATCTCGACGAAGTGGAAGGCCAGGACGGACGCGGCGGCCGCGAACCGCAGCAGGTCGATCTCGGCGAGCCGGGTGGAGAAGGACGATCGCACGGTAGGCCAATCATGTCGGGAGGGGACCGGTCGCCACGATAGACCACGGTGGGACCACCGCGCGGCGCCGCGATCCCGTGATCGGCCGGGGAGGCGGCAACGGCGACGGCGCGGCCCCGGGAGGGGGCCGCGCCGCCGTGGTGCGCCGGGTCCTACAGGTACTGGCCGGTGTTGGCCACCGTGTCGATGGACCGGCCGGCCTCGGTGCCCTGCTTGCCGGAGACGAGGGTGCGGATGTAGACGATCCGCTCGCCCTTCTTTCCGGAGATGCGGGCCCAGTCGTCGGGGTTGGTGGTGTTGGGCAGGTCCTCGTTCTCGGAGAACTCGTCCACGCAGGCGGCCAGCAGATGGTTGATCCGCAGACCCTTCTGCCCGGTCTCGAGGAACTGCTTGATCGCCATCTTCTTGGCGCGGTCGACGATGTTCTGGATCATCGCGCCGGAGTTGAAGTCCTTGAAGTACAGGACCTCCTTGTCACCGTTGGCGTAGGTGACCTCCAGGAAGCGGTTCTCCTCGCTCTCGGCGTACATCCGCTCGACCACGCGCTGGATCATGGCCGCGATGGTGCCCTCGCGGCTGCCGCCGTGCTCGGCGAGGTCCTCGGGGTGGAGCGGGAGCTCGGCCGTGAGGTACTTGGAGAAGATGTCCTTGGCCGCCTCGGCGTCCGGCCGCTCAATCTTGATCTTGACGTCCAGGCGGCCGGGCCGCAGGATCGCCGGGTCGATCATGTCCTCGCGGTTGGAGGCGCCGATCACGATGACGTTCTCCAGGCCCTCGACGCCGTCGATCTCGGACAGGAGCTGGGGGACGATCGTGTTCTCGACGTCGGAGGAGACGCCCGAGCCGCGGGTCCGGAAGATCGAGTCCATCTCGTCGAAGAACACGATCACCGGGGTGCCCTCGGAGGCCTTCTCCCTGGCCCGCTGGAAGACCAGGCGGATGTGCCGCTCGGTCTCGCCGACGTACTTGTTCAGCAGCTCCGGGCCCTTGATGTTGAGGAAGAAGCTCTTGCCGGACTGGCCGGTCTTCTCCGCGACCTGCTTGGCCAGGGAGTTGGCGACGGCCTTGGCGATGAGCGTCTTGCCGCAGCCGGGCGGGCCGTACAGCAGCACGCCCTTGGGCGGGCGGAGCCTGTGCTCCCGGAACAGGTCGGAGTGCAGGTAGGGAAGCTCGATCGCGTCCCTGATCTGCTCGATCTGCCGCATGAGCCCGCCGATCTCCTCGTAGGAGATGTCGGGCACCTCCTCCAGGACGAGCTCCTCCACCTCGGACTTGGGGATGCGCTCGTAGACGTAGCCCGAGCGCGGCTCCAGCAGCAGGGAGTCGCCGGCGCGGATCGGCTGGCCGACGAGCGACTCGGCGAGCTTGACCACGCGCTCCTCGTCGGCGTGCGAGATGACCAGCGCGCGCTCGCCGTCCTCGAGGAGCTCCTTGAGCATGACGATCTCGCCGAGCTCCTCGAAGCCCAGGGCCTCGACGACGTTGAGCGCCTCGTTGAGCATGACCTCCTGGCCGCGCTTGAGCTGCTCGACGTCGACCGCCGGGCTGACGTTCACGCGGAGCTTGCGTCCGCCGGTGAACACCTCCACCGTGCCGTCGTCCCTGGCCTCCAGGAAGACGCCGAACCCGGACGGCGGCTGCGCCAGCCGGTCGACCTCCTCCTTCAGCGCGACGATCTGGTCCCTGGCTTCCTTGATGGTCGCGACCAGACGCTCGTTCTGGCCGGTGACGGCCGCTAGTTTCGCCTGTGTCTCGTGGAGATGCTCCTCGAGGATCCTGGCCTGCCGGGGAGACTCCGCCAACTTCCGACGCAGCGCGGTGATCTCCTCCTGCAGGAAGGAGACCTGTGTTGTGAGATCAGCGACCTCCCGTTCGCGCTGCGCGGCTCGAGCCTCAGCGTCGTCGCGAGCTGCCACGCCGTCACCTCCTTCCCAGTCGAGACCGACTACTCAAGACCCTACCCATCTGGGGGCTGTCCGTTACCTGGCCGGGCGGTATTCGTATGGCTACATCAAGTGTTCGGCGATTAATCCCTTATGTTGCGTTTAGTGCTGTCAGCATAAGAACACGGGCTTCTGTTCCCATGTAATACCTGACATCCGTCGTGGCCGAATCGTCATGTGGCGGAGATCACGGTGACGCCGTGGATTCCTCGCCATATGCCCCCTTCGCCGGACGCCTACGCCGCGGCGGAGGTGTCACCCCGTCCGCCATGCGACGGGCGGTGACGAGGAACCCCGTGTGGCCGACCATCCTGTGGTCCGGCCGTACGGCGAGCCCTTCGACGTGCCAGTCGCGAACCAGGGTCTCCCACGCATGGGGCTCGGTGAAACTTCCATGTTCGCGCAAAGTTTCGACCGTGCGGGAGAGCTGGGTCGTCGTCGCCACGTAGCAGCAGATGACACCGCCCGGCGTGAGGGCCTTGGCCGCCGCGTCCACGCACTCCCACGGCGCCAGCATGTCCAGGATGATCCGGTCGACGTCGCTCTCGTCGAGCGCGCCCACGAAGTCGCCGACGACCAGGCGCCACTGCTCCATCGGCCCGCCGTAGAACTTCTCGACGTTCTTACGGGCGACCTCGGCGAAGTCCTCACGGCGCTCGTAGGAGGTGACCTTCCCCTCCGGGCCGACCGCGCGCAGCAGGAAGCAGGTGAGCGCGCCGGAGCCGACGCCGGCCTCGACGACGCGCGCGCCCGGGAAGACGTCGGCCATGGCGACGATCTGCGCGGAGTCCTTGGGGTAGATGACCGCCGCGCCGCGCGGCATGGACAGCGTGTAGTCCGGCAGCAGATGGCGGAACGCGAGGTACTGCGTACCGCCGGAGGAGCGGACCACCGATCCCTCGGGCTTGCCGATCAGGTCGCTGTGCGGGATGAACCCCTTGTGCGTGTGGAAGACACCGTCCTCCTTCAGCGTCACGGTGTGGCGCTTGTTCTTGGGGTCGGTGAGCTGTACCTGATCCCCGGCCCGGAACGGGCCATGCCTGCGAAAACCCATGTGCGCAAGGGTATCGGCGCGCGGCCCGTGGCCGGTTCCGGATCTTTCCGCCCGGGAGGGGCCGGGAGGGCAGGGCCCGGGAACCGGTTGGCCCGCCCGCGCCGGCACCTGATAGCACTGGAGGGTGTTCACCCGAGACACCATCCCCGCCGGCCCCGTCCTGCTGCGCGGGCTCACCGAGGCGGACGCGGAGCCGATGGCCCGCGCCTGCGCCGACCCCGAGATCGTGCGCTTCATCCCCACCGTGCCCGTGCCGTACGGCAGGGACGACGCGCTCCACTACCTGGAGATCGCCGAGCGCCTCTGGGCCGCGGGCGGGGCGTCCTTCGCCGTCGCCGACCCCGCCACCGGCGAGTGGCTGGGCAACATCGGGCTCAAGGCGCCCGACCCGCGCGGCAACGGCGAGATCGGCTACCTGATCGCGCCCTGGGCGCGGGGGCGCGGGGTGGCCACGGCCGCCACCAGGGCGCTGACCGAGTGGGCCTTCGCCCGGGGGGTGCACCGCATGGAGCTGCTGGCCGAGGTGGACAACCTCGCCAGCCAGCGGGTGGCGCTCGCGGCCGGCTTCCGGCACGAGGGCGTGCAGCGCGAGGCCGAGCCGCGGCGCGACGGCACCCGGGGCGACCTGGCCGCCTTCGCCCGCCTGCGCACCGACTCCGGCGAGCGGGTCCGGCCGTACCTGCCCTTCTTCCCCGGCGGGTCGCTGACCGACGGCACGGTACGGCTGACACCGCTGACGGTCGAGGACGCCGACGACTACCACGCGCTGCAGGGCCTGCCCGAGACCGTGGCGCACAGCCTCCCGCCGCAGGCGCCCGACCCCGAGGAGAGCGAGCGGTTCTGCCGCGAGGCGGGCATGCACTGGCTGGCGGGCACCCGGGTGGAGGCGGCGATCCGCGAGGCGGAAAGCGGCGCGTTCGCCGGGCACGTCCGGCTCACCGGCGTCGTCCCGCCGCTGGGCCAGGCCGTGCTCGGCCACAGCATGCTCCCGGAGTTCCGCGGCCGGGGGTTCGCCACCCGCGCGGTGGGGCTGCTGGTGGACTGGGCCTTCACGCACACGCCGCTGGGGCGGGTCGTGGCGGGCTCCTCCCCCGGCGACACCGCCTCGCACCGGGTCCTGGAGAAGGCGGGCTTCGTCCGCGAGGCGCTCGTCCGCGGGCTGCTGCCCGGACCGGACGGCACCCGCCTCGACGACCTGCAGTGGTACCGGCTGCGCCCCTGACGGCCGCCGGCGGCGCACCCCTCCCCGGCGGCCCGGGAGATTCGCCTGTCCCATTAACCCCATATGAGACATCGAAGGGCTGGTCAACGGGTCTTTTCGGGGGTGATACTCCGAATCGCTACCCCGCCCGCCGCCTCGCGCGGGCACCCGGCTCCACGAAGAGAGGGGAAAAGGGATGAGCACCACCCGGCAGATCGGAGCGGCGCCCGGCGCCGTCCTCACGTACGGCGGGCCCCGCCACGGCGAGCCCGGAGACCGCCTGCGGACCCTGATCGAGTCCTTCGCCGGCCCCGGCGCCGACCGTCTCGTCGAACAGGTCGTGGCCGCGGCCGCCACGGTGTGCACGACCGGCTACGCCGGACTGGTCGAGGTCGATCCGGTGGCGGAGAACGTCCACCCGGTCCACGTGCACACCCCGCCCGGCGACCCGCTGGCGCTGCGGCGGTGGCTGCGCGACAGCGCGGTGCTGGCCACCCTGGCGGCCCGGTCCGATCCGCTGCTGCTGCCGATGGAGGAGTCGCCCGGCTTCCTGGCCGTCCCGGTGCCGCTGGCCGCCCGGGGGCAGGCGTACCTGTGGGTGGCCGGGCGGCGCTTCGACCACCGGGACGAGGACCTGCTGGTGCGCTTCGCGACCGCCGCCGGGCGGGCGATGGAGGCGGCCCACGGGTTCGAGGCCGCCGTCCGGATGCTCCGCGCGGTGCACGCCTTCGCCCGGCTCTCCTGCGGCCGGGACCACCCGGCCCGGCAGGCTCCGGCGGGCGGCGGCGGCTGACGGCGCGCCGGGCGCGCCCCCGCGGCGGCCGGGTCCGGCGATCCGCCGCGCTCCGGGGCGTGCCCGCGGCCGCCCGGCTCAGTCGGCGCCGAACTTCGCCCTGAGCCTGGCGAAGGCGGCGTCGGTGCCCTGCAGGGCGCGGTCGATGTCGGCGTCGGTGTGCGCGGCCGACAGGAACCAGTTGTGCCAGGGGTGGAGGTAGACGCCCTCCTCCAGGCAGGCCGAGGCCCAGAACACGCCCTTCTCCAGGGTCGCGTCCCCGGCGAAGGAGAGCCACGGGATCTGGACGGGGCCGGTCTGGTTGACGGTGAAGCCGTGCGCGGCGGCCTGCGCGGCCAGCCCGTCCCGCAGGCGGGTGCCGGCGCGCTCCATCAGGGCGACGCCGTCGATCGCGTGCAGGGTCTCGATGGTCGCCTTCGCGGCGGCCATCGGGGCGGCGTTGAACCAGAACGAGCCGGTGGAGTAGATCGTCTGGGCCGCGTCGCGCAGGGCGTCCACGCCGGTGACGGCCGCGATCGGGTGGCCGTTGCCCATGGCCTTGCTGAAGGCGTACAGGTCGGGCCGGACGCCGAGGGGCTCCCAGGAGCCGCCGAGGTCCAGGCGCCAGCCGCCGCGCACGTCGTCGATCACCAGGGCGGCGCCGAGCCGGTCGGCCAGCGCCCGCAGCCCGCGGGCGAACTCCGGCGCGGCGAGCTCCTGGTCCTCGAACGAGTCGTGCTTGAACGGCGTGACGATGATCGCGGCGACGTCGGAGCCGGACGGGCCCTCGGCCCGCGCCGCGGCGGCCTCGGCGCTCGCCAGGTCGTTGTAGGTGAACTCGACCAGGTCGGCCCGGTCGCTAGGGGTGGTCCCGGCCGTGCCCGGTGTGCACCACGGGTCGGCGCCGTGGTAGGAGCCGTGCGCGACGAGGACCTTGGCCCTGCCGGTGGCCGCGCGGGCGATCATCAGGGCCTGGGTGGTGGCGTCGGTGCCGTTCTTGGAGAACATCGCCCAGTCGGCCTGCGGGACGGTCTCCACCAGCAGCTCGGCGAGCTCCACGTACACGGGGCCGGGGCCGTTGAGGCAGTCGCCCTCGGCGAGCACCGCCGACACGGCGGACTCCACGGCCGGGTGGCGGTGGCCCAGGATGATCGGGCCCCAGGAGCACATGAGGTCCACGTACTCGCGGCCGTCGGCGTCGAACTGGCGGCAGCCCTCGCCGCGCACGAAGAACTGCGGGTAGCCGGGACCGTGCAGGGCCGCGTTGAGGTGCCCGTACATGCCGCCGGGGACGACCCTGGCGGCCCGTTCGCGGAGGTTCGCATCAATCGACATCTACCGGGACATCCCTTCGTGGTTCCGCACCGCCGCGCGACCGCGGCGGGGCTGCGGGCCGTACCGGGCCGCGGCCCGGAGCCCGGGGCGGGTGCTACAGGCGGGACAGGTCGAGGCCGGCGAGCCCGGCGTCGGAGCCGAGCCCTCCGGCGACGCGGGCGGCGACCGCGGTGCCGAGCCGGGCGGCGTCGAGCACCTCGCGGCCGTCGGCCAGGCCGGCGATGAACCCGGCGCAGTAGGCGTCGCCGCAGCCGGTGGTGTCGACCACCTCGACGTCGTGGGCGGGCAGGCGGACGGTCCCGGAGGCGGTGGCGACCAGGCTGCCCTCGCCGCCCAGCGTGACCAGCACCCCGCGCGGCCCCTCGGCCAGCAGCGCGGCGGCGGCCTTCTCGGCGGCGGCCTCGCCGCTCATCATGAGCGCCTGCTCCTCGTTGGGCAGGACGTAGTCGACGTGCGGCAGGAAGACCCGGGCGGCGCGCACCAGGTCGGGCATGTTGGACAGCAGGTCCATCGTGACGACCGCGCCCGCCGCCCGCACCTCGTCCAGCAGGGTGAGGAAGGCGGGGTCGTGCAGGCCCCAGGTGACGTCCATGCCGCCCAGGTGCAGCACGCCGGCCGTGCGCAGCCTGCCGGGGTCCACGTCGGCCGGGGACAGGCTCAGGTTGGCGCCGGGCACGTGGAAGGACGGGCGGCCGCCGTCCGGGCGGATCGGCAGGATCGAGGCCGCGGTCCGCTCCCCGGGCTTGCGGACGATCCCGGTCACGTCCACCCCGTGCCGGCCCATGACCATCAGCAGGAAGTCGCCCAGTTCGTCGTCCCCGACCGCCCCGACGGAGGCGACCGGCACGCCCAGCGCGGCCAGGTCGACGGCGGTCCCGGCCGCCGCGCCCGCCGCGGTGATGCGGATCTGCTCCAGCAGCGCGGTGTCCTGGCCCTGCGGGATGGACTCCACCGGCCGGGCGAGCACGTCCACGATGTGCACCCCGAGGGTGACGACGGTCATGTGAGCCCTCCTCATATTTTCGCGCCTCAGCGGATGATGGCGCGCCCCCGGAGGCCCTGTCAACGCACCGTCCGCCCCGATGGCCGCCGCCCCCGGAAGGCGCCCGGAGGGCCGGGCGCGGGCGGGCGGCGGAGGCGGGCGCCCGGGAGGGGCGCGGGCTCAGGAGAGCAGGGCGGCCAGGCGGTCGGCCAGCTCCCGGGCCGTGGGCCGCCGGTCCGGGTCCCCGATGCAGGCGGCCACCAGCTCGGCCAGCTCCGGCTCCAGGTCCCCCCGGATCGCGGGCGGCGTGCTGTTGACCTTCCGCAGGGTGAGCAGCGGGTCGTGGACGGGCAGCTCGCCGTAGAGCCCGGCGCGGGTCGCCGCCCAGTGCAGCGTCGCGCCGAGCGACCAGACGTCCCCGGCCGGCGTGGGCGCCTCGCCGCGCAGCAGCGCCGGGTCGGTGAACTCCACCGAGCCGATCCCGCCCATCCCGGTCACCGTCGCGCCCGGCGCCAGCACCTGCGACAGGCCCAGGTCGGACAGCTTGCCTCCGAGGTCGGTGAGGAGCACGTTGCCGGGGGTGATGTCCCGGTGCACGATCCCCTCCTCGTGCAGCGCCTGCGCGGCGTACGCGACGCAGGCCACCGCCCGCAGCGCCCGCTCCCGGGGCGCGGGCGCGGCCGGGCGGCTCAGCGAGCCGCCCGGCAGGTACTCCATCGAGTAGTAGAACACCCCGCCCTGCTGGCCCGCGTCGTAGAGCGTCACCAGGTACGGCGAGCGCACCGCGGCGAACGCCTTCAGCTCCCGGGTGGCCCGCCGGAAGGCGTCGGCCCCGGTCCCGCCGAGCACCTTCACCGCGACGAACTCGGCCTCCACCGGCAGCCGCGGCGGCCTCCTGGCGAGATAGAACTCGCCGTGGTTGCCCGAACCCAGCGACCGGACGAACTCGTAGTCGGCGATGCCTTCCACCGCTGTCTCCCCTCCCCGCCCACGCGACCCTCGCGGCGGCATCCCCGCACACGGTAACGTCGCCCTGGTCATTGTCGGGGCTTTTCATTACCTACGGGAAGCGTGCCGCATTGCTCCACATGGACCTCCTCCTGCTCGATCTGGTGATCGTCCTCGCGGCCGCCCGGCTGCTGGGCGCCGCGGCCAGGCGGATCGGCCAGCCTCCGGTCGTCGGTGAGATCCTGGCGGGCATCCTGCTCGGTCCCACCCTGCTCGGCCCGCTGCTGGGCGACACCCTGTTCGGCCCGGAGATGAAGCCTCCGCTGCAGGCCCTGGCCAACGTCGGCCTGGTGCTGTTCATGTTCGTCGTCGGCCTGGAGCTGGACCAGAAGCTGGTCCGCGGCAAGGGCCGGATCGCGGCGACCGTCGCGCTCGGCTCCACGGCCGTGCCGTTCGCCCTGGGCTGCGCGCTGGCGCTGGCCATCGCGGGCGAGCACGCCGGCGACGCCGAGACCCTGCCGTTCGTGCTGTTCATGGGGGCCGCGATGGCCGCCACCGCGTTCCCGGTGCTGGCCCGCATCCTCACCGACCGCGGCATGCAGCGCATCACCGTGGGCGGGCTCTCGCTGGCCGCCGCCGCGGTGATCGACGTGCTCGCCTGGACCGTGCTCGCCGTGGTCGTGGCCGTCGCGGGCGCCGGGGACGCCGAGGGACAGTGGAAGGTCCTGCTGGCGCTGCCGTACGCGGTGGTCATGTTCACCGTGGTCCGGCCGCTGCTGGCCCGGCTGGTGCCCGCCCACGGGCGGGCGGGGCGGCTGACGCCGGGCCTGCTCTCGCTGGTGCTGCTGGGCCTGATCGCCTCGGCCTGGGCGACCGAGTGGATGCACGTGCACTTCATCTTCGGGGCGTTCCTGTTCGGCGCGGTGATGCCCCGCGAGGGCGCCGAGCGGCTCACCCACGAGATCCTGGAGCGGCTGGAGCAGCTCGCCGTCCTGCTCCTGCTGCCGATGTTCTTCGTGGTGGCCGGGCTCAACGTGAACCTGCGCGCGCTCGACCTGTCCAGCCTCGGCACCCTGGCCGCGATCCTCGCGGTGGCGGTCGGCGGCAAGCTGCTCGGCTCGTACGCGGCGGCCCGGATGCAGAAGGTGCCCGCGCGCCAGTCCTGGGCGCTGGCCACCCTGCTCAACACCCGGGGGCTGACCGAGATCGTCATCCTCACCGTCGGCCTGGAGAAGGGCGTGCTCGACAACGAGCTGTACTCGCTGATGGTGGTGATGGCGCTGGTCACCACCGGGATGACCGGGCCGCTGCTGCGGAGGGTCTACCCCGACCGGCGCGTGGCCCGCGACATCGCCGAGGCCGAGCGCGCCGCCCTCGGGGAGACGGCCGCGCACCGGGTGCTGGCCGTGGTGCCCGCGCCGCCCGGCGAGCAGGGCCCGCTGGTGGAGCTGTCCGCCGCGCTCGCCCGCGCCGCCTCCCCCTGCGAGGTCGCCCTGGTCCACCTGCGCCCCTACCCGCGGCAGCGGCTGGAGGTCGGCACCGGTCTGTCGTCCGAGCTCGCCGAGATGGCCGAGACGCTCCACGACCTGGAGACGCTCGCCGCGGCGGCCCGCGACCGGGGCGCGCAGGCGCGGGTGGTCAGCCGGTTCGCCGCCGACGTGGCGGCCGAGCTGCCCGAGGTGGTGACCGGGGCCAGGCCGGACCTGGTGGTGCTGCCCGCGGGCGTGCCCGGGTACGCCGAGGTGCGCGCCGCCGCCGCGTGCCGCGTGCTGACCGTGGCGTCCCCCGGCGGGCCGCAGGCCGACGGGACGGGGCCGGTCGCGGTCCACTACGGGTCCGGCGGATCCGGGGGCGCCGCCGACGCCGCCGCGCTCGTGGCGCTCGCCCTCGCCGTGTCGCGGGGCCGGCCGCTGGTCGTCGCCGGAGGCGGCCGGGCCGCCGCGCTCGCCCGGCGGCTGGCGAAGCTGGGGGTGGCGGCCTCGGCCGGCGAGGTCCCTCCCGGCGCGCTGGTCGTGGCGCCCGACGCGGCCGCCGTCCCGGACGGCGCCCATCTGCTGGTCCGCGCCGAGCAAGACCCGGACCCGGTCGACTGGGCCGCCGCGGTCGCGGCCCTGGGCGTGCCCGCCTGACGGCCCCCTGGCCCGCGCCCCTGGTCCGGCAGGCCCCGGAACGCGGGGCGCCCGCCGCGCCCCGCGCCCGCCGGGGGCCGGAACGCACGGGGGCCGGAACGCACGGGGGCGGGGCACGGCGCCCGCCGTACCCCGCCCCTCCGGCGGAGCGCCCGCCCTAGTGGTTGCGGTGCGACTCGTAGCGCATGGTGCGCGAGACCCCGATCCGCACGGTCGTGCCGGGCATGATCGTGACCGGCTCGTTCGGCGGGATGTCGTAGAAGTTCGGGTCGCCGGGCGGCTGGATCTGGGTGCCGTTGACCGACCCCAGGTCGATCAGGTTGACGTCCCAGCCGTCCAGCGCCACCCGCAGGTGGCGGCGGGAGACCGAGCCGTCGGGGCTGGTGACCTTGGCCGGGCGGGCCGAGCCGTCGACGACCTCCGGGGCCCGCTCGGGGTCGCGGCCGAGCAGGTAGTCGGCGTCGAGGCGGAGCGTCATGCCGTCGTCCAGCAGGAGCACGCCCAGCGGCGGGCGCGGCCCCTTGTAGGGCACGAGGGTGCGCTGCACCAGCGCGATGCCGCAGACCGCGCAGTACGGCACCCGCGGGTCGTTGAAGTGGTTGTTCTTGCAGTCCACGCCGTGGACCAGCGGCCGGGACTCCGGCTCGGACTCGGGCGGCGCGGACGGCAGGAGGTCCGGCGCGGTCTGCGGGCCCCCGCCGGGGGTCAGCAGCTCGTACTCGAACGACTCGTTGCGCAGGTCCGCGGGGTGGTCGCCGGTCCCGTTCGACCGGGCGGGCGCCAGGTCGTCCTGCGAGCCGAAACCGGGCGCCGAGGGCGGCGGGACCGCCGCCATGGGCCCGGAGTCCCACGCCGGGGCGGCGGGGGCCTGCGGCTCCAGCGGCGGAGCCGGCGGCGGCACGTACTGGTCCGGCATGGCCGGCGGGCTCATCGCCCCCATCGGGTACGGCGGCGCGGGAGGCGCCGCCTCCGCCTGCGGGGCGGACCAGTCGGCGGGACCGGGGAGCTCGACCGGCGGGGGCGCCCAGTCGCCGGACTGCGCCGGGGCGGAGGGCTGCGGAGCGGCGGGCGCGGGCGGCTCGGCCGCGTAGGCGGGGACGGGCGGCTCGGCGGGGGGCATCGGAGCCGGGGGCACCGGGGCGGGAGGCCGGACGGCCGGGGAGGACTGGGACTGCGCGGCCGGCTGCGGCAGGGCCTCGCCCGCCTCGGACGGGTCGCACCGCACGCCGCCGCCGACGACCACGCCGCCGTCCAGCCGGGTGAGCCGGCTCGCCTCCCCCGCGTCGGGCAGGCGGAGCTCGATCCGCGTGACGGGGCCGGGCACCAGCCGGTCGGACCAGGTGAGCGCGTCGCGCCCGGCGAGGCGGACCTCGCCCCCGGAACCGGTGACCTCCGCCGACGCCGGACCGCTGACCAGCACGGCCACCCCCTCGGGCACGGGCCCGGCGACGGCGCACGCCACGGGCTCGCCCATCATGGCGGCCAGCACCTGGGCGACCCTGCGGGCCAGCGCCCGCCCGTCGCCTCCCGAGGCGGCGGTCTCCCGCACCGCCCCCAGCAGGTCCTCCATGACGGCCTCGGCCGCGTCGCACACCAGCAGCAGACCGCCCACATGGGCGACCAGCCCGTTGCCCGGCAGCGGACGCACCGCTCCGAAGCCCTGGTCGGTCACAGAACTCTCCCTCCCCGGAAGCGCCACCGGATGAACGGCACGCGCATCGGCCCGTTCGCCACCAGCCACATGCATACCCAGACGACGGTGAAGTGCGTCCAGAAGGTGCCCGATGGGATCGGCCCGATTACATCAATCGCACCAGACCGTAGCAAAAAGAACAGCACCAGGCCTTCGGGGATGAGGGTGAGCAGCCCGAACAGGGTAGGCCAGTCCTTCTCCCAGCGGAACTGCATGAGGAAGTGGTAGACCAGCTCCCAGCCGATCCCCAGCACCCCCACCGCCACCAGCACGAGCAGCCCGGTGCCGTAGCGCTCGCCGAGCGAGGCCCCCATGCCCGGCAGCAGGGGCGTCAGCAGCAGGGTGACGACCACGCCCACGGTGGCGAGCAGGAACAGGCGGGTCTGGATGCGTCCCATCAACGTCGGAACCACGGGGTCGACTCCTTACACCGGCGAGTTGAGGGCCCATTTGAACCACTGCGCGGTCGAGCGCAGCGGTCCCATCTTCTTGACGAATCCGCGCCGGGCCAGGTCGTCGGCGATCTCCTGGGCCGCGATCTGCAGGCCGAGGAAGGTGTCGACCCCCGGGAAGTAACCGCCGAGGGTGGCCGAGCCCGAGGCGTAGAGCGCGCCGTCGCCGCTGGCGGTGCCCCGCACCTCGAAGTGGCGCTCCACCTCCAGGCGGCCGAGCGGGTTGCGGGAGGCCCCGCCGTGCTCGAGCAGGTCGGCGAAGATGCGGTGCTCGGCGATGTCCGCCTCCAGGCCGGTGCAGTCGATGATGTAGTCGGCCACCGGCTCGCGGACGGTCCCGTCGGCACCGCGCACGTGGCTGACCAGGCGGCCGTCGGGGGAACGCTCCACGCGGTCCACCGTGCCCTGCACGGCGTGGTAGTAGCCGCCCTCGCGCCCGGCCCGCAGCTGCTCCTGCCAGCGCCGCCGGTAGGGGGTGTTGGTCCCGCCCATCTCCTTGTACTTCCTGGCCCGGTCGGCGCCCTCCAGCTTGCGCATCTGCGCCTTGAGCTGGCCGCCCCACACCGACTTGGGGTAGTTGAACCCCTGGTAGGCCCAGCCGTGGCCGCCCTTGCGCCGCGCCCAGGCGTGCGGGCCGTGCGAGCCGGCGACGAACGTCCGGAAGATGTGGACGACCTGGGTCCGCAGCCCGTGCCTCTCCCGGTCGTCGAAGATCCGCTGGAGCACCCGGGAGGCCACGACGCCGCCGCCCCGGATCACCACCGTGCCGGGCCGCGTCTTGAGGAACTCGTAGACGTGCTCGTGCGGCTCGTAGGCGTTCACCACGTGCTGGTAGTCGCCGTACTTGGTGCGGAACTCCTGCAGGTCGGGCAGGAACTTCAGCCCCGGGTAGCCGACCGCGACGTGCACGAACCGGGAGCGGAAGACGACGCGCTTGGTGGGCGCGGCGCCCTGCGGCGGGGTCACCACGGTGAAGTAGCCGCCGCCCGCCCTGCGCCGCACCATCCGCACCTGGCCCTTGACCAGCATGTCCCAGTAGCCGATGCGCTTGGCCTCGCGCTCCAGGTTGGTGAAGACGGTCCCGGCGCGCGGGGTCCAGTAGTCGTTGATCAGCGGCTCGGTGAGGACCTGCCACAGGTAGGCGGGGTTCTTCTCCTTCCACGCCTCCTCCAGCGCGTAGGAGGGGAAGCCCCAGATGTTGTCCGGCCGGGAGGAGGAGTCGGACCGGATCCGCTCCGGCCGGGGGATCTGCGAGCACCGGGTGAGGAACTCGTAGGTCTGCCAGGGGTGGTCGATGTTGGAGACGACCCGCATCTGCGAGGTGGGGACCCCGTAGATCCGCAGGTAGTCGAGCGTCACGAAGGATCCGATGCCCCCGCCGACGGTGAGGAAGGGGATGTCGTACACGGGGATCCCGGCCGACGCGACCAGCTGGTCGGTCCATTCGGATGCGCCGAGCAGCTCGGGCGTGAGATCACCGGCCGGGGCCGGCGTGTGGGGGGGTGCCAAGGTGATGCGTCCCTAACGTACGTGGCCAACCGGTTCGGATGGCCAAACACTAGTCCCGGTGCGCGCCGAAGACGAGAGGGGCGGAGCGATGTCTCTCCGCCCGGACGGCCCCGCCGTCCCCGTCCCGTCACCGGTGCGCATCCGTTGAGACGCCCCGGGCCCGCCCGGAGTTCGCACCGCGTCCCGGCCGGCTCCGCGGCCCGGCCGCCCCCCGCGGGCCGGCGGGGTCGGGATCCCGGGGCGCGGAGCCGCCGGACCGGATCCCCGGGCCGCGCTCAGACGCCGGTGAACGCCCGGTTCACGTCCGCGGTGGCCAGCACGCCGTAGATCTCCCCGCCCCGCTCGACCAGGAGGTACTCCCCGGCCGGGGTGTCGCGCATGGCGTCGATCAGGGCCTCGCCCGTCAGGTCGGCGGCCAGCACCAGGGACGGCTCCAGGCTGCGCGCTAGCGAGCCGGCCGACACCCAGGGCCGGCGGTTCTCCGGGGTCGACTCGACCGCGACCTCGCTGACGATCCCGGTCGGACGGCCCTCGTGGTCCACCACGACCAGCGCGCCCGCCTGCGCCTCCGCCGCCCGGCGCAGCGCCTCGGCCAGCGGCACGTCGGCGGTCACCGGGACGGCCCGCCGGGCCAGGGCACGGGCGCTGAGGTGCGGGATGCGGGCCCGCAGCCGGGCGCTCTGCAGCGCCTGGGTGGCGCCGAACCAGATGAAGGAGGCCAGCAGCACCGACCACACGAGCGTCACCGTGCTCGGCTCCTGCCCGCTCACCAGCGACAGGCCGACGGCCCAGACGACCAGGCCGACGGCCAGCGCGCGGCCCGTCCAGGCGGCCGCGACGGTGCCCGACACGGGGCTGCGGGTGAACCTCCACACGCCGGCCCGGAGCATGCGCCCGCCGTCCAGCGGCAGGCCGGGCAGCAGGTTGAAGACGCCGACGACCACGTTGGAGACCCACAGCTGCCAGACGAGCACGCCCGCCACGGTGGCCGGGTCCAGGACCTGGTGGAGGAGGAAGCCCCCGCCGCCGAGGCCGAGCGAGAGCAGCGGCCCGGCGAAGGCGATCGCGAACTCCCGTCCGGGGGTCTGCGCCTCGCGCTCGATCTCCGAGACCCCGCCGAGCAGGTAGAGCGTGATGCGCCGCACCGGCAGGCCGTACGCCTTGGCCACCACGCAGTGGGCCAGCTCGTGCAGGAGCACCGACAGGTAGAGCAGCACCGCGAAGGCGAACGCCACCAGGTAGCCCTCGCCGCCGCTCAGCCAGGGCAGCCAGGACAGGAAGAAGTCCTGGAAGCTGTAGGTGATCAGGCCCGCGACGATGAACCAGGTCGGCGAGACGTAGACCGGGATGCCGAACGGGCGCCCCATCCTCAGGCCCGGGCTGTCCCGGCGCGGGCTGTCGCTGCTCACCGCTGGCTCACCACTCCTCTTCGCAGGCCCCTTCGGCCTTCGATGCTACGCGTCGGCGGCGGGTCCGGCGGTCCCGCGGCCCCGCCCGCGGCTGCGGACCGAGCGCGAACTGTCGCCGGGGTGACCTACAGTGCGGACATGTCACTGACCGAGCCCACGATCATCGGAGCGCTGTCGCCGTCCCGCGCCGGTGACTTCATGACGTGCCCGCTGCTCTACCGGTTCCGGGTGATCGACCAGCTGCCCGAGCCGCCGTCGCCCGCCGCCGTGCGCGGCACGGTGGTCCACGCGGTGCTGGAGCGCCTGTACGACCTGCCCGCCCCGGCGCGCACCGCCGCCGCGGCGCTGGAGCTGCTGGAGCCCCAGTGGCGGCGGCTGCTGGAGCAGGAGCCCGCCTACGCGGGCATGTTCGCCGACGAGCGGGAGCAGGCCCGCTGGCTGGACGAGGCCCGCGCCCTGCTGGAGCGCTACTTCACCCTGGAGGACCCCCGCCGCCTGGAGCCCGCCGAACGGGAGCTGTACGTCGAGGCGGTGCTCGACAGCGGCCTGGTCCTGCGGGGCTACATCGACCGGCTGGACGTCGCGCCCACCGGCGAGGTCCGCGTGGTCGACTACAAGACCGGCAGCGCCCCGGGGCCCGCCTTCGAGGGCAGGGCGCTGTTCCAGATGAAGTTCTACGCGCTGGTGCTGTGGCGGCTGCACGGCTCGGTGCCCCGCCTGCTCCAGCTGATGTACCTCGGAGGCGGCGGCGAGATCCTCCGCTACGCCCCCGACGAGGCGGACCTGCGGGCCACCGAGCGCAAGGTGCAGGCCCTGTGGGCGGCCATCGAGCGGGCGCTGGACAGCGGCGAGTGGGTCGCCCGGCCCAGCCGGCTGTGCGGCTGGTGCAACTACAAGGAACTGTGCCCCGAGTTCGGCGGCACGCCCCCGCCGCTGCCCGCGCGGCAGCCCGGCGACACCGTGCGCAGCACCCGCCGCACGGTGCGCGCCGCCACCGACGAGATCTAGCCCGCGGCCCGTCCCGGAGGCGTCCCGCGCGGGAAGCCGCCCGCAGGCGTCCTGCGCGGGGAGCCGCTGAGGCGTCCTCCGCAGGGATGAGGAGGATCTCCGTCTCCAGCAGGGTGGCCCGCGGGGCTGGGCCCCTAGATTGGTTGTGTGCGCAACACCCCGGGCGGCCCGCGGTCCTGGTTCGGCGAGCGTCCGCTGCTCGCGGACACGGTCGTCGCGGTGCTGCTGGCCGTCGCGGCGCTCCTGTGCCTCCTTCCCGTCTCCGGCCCGCCCGCGGTCGGCGGGGCGGACGCGGCGGGCCCCGCCCTGGTCGTGCTCGGCTGCCTGGCGACGGCGCTGCGCCGCTCCCGCCCGCTCCTGGCGCTCTGCCTGGTCACCGCCGCCGACCTGGCCTCGGCCCTGCTCACCCGGGGCGGCTCCCCGCTCTGGCTCGCCGTGCTCTGGCTGGTCTGCACCATCGCCGCCCGGCGCGGGCTGGCGGTCAGCCTGTGCGCGCTGGCGGCGGGTGTGGCCGGCCGCCTCGTCTCCGGGGCGGTGCGGGGGGAGGCCGGCGACTGGCCCGCCCACCTGCTGGCGGTCGTCCTCACGCTGACGTGCTGGCTGGCGGGACGGAGCCTGCGGCTGCGCCGCGCCTACCTGGCCGAGCTGCGTGACCGCGCGGCCCGGGCGGAGCGCGCGCGGGAGGCCGACGCCCGGGCCGCCCGGGCCGAGGAGCGCTCCCGCATCGCCCGGGAACTGCACGACGTGGTCGCCCACCACGTGAGCGTGATGACCGTCCAGGCCGCGGCGGCCCGGCGGGTGCTGGCCGACGACCCCGACGGGGTCCGGGAGGCGCTGTCGGCGATCGAGGAGACGGGCCGGACCGCGATGGCCGAGATGCGCGGCATCGTGGGCGCGCTGCGGACCGAGGCGACCCCGGTCGAGTGGGAGCCCCGGCCGGGGCTGCGGTCGATCCCCTCCCTCGTCGCGCAGATGCGCGAGGCGGGGCTGAGCACGCGGCTGCGGATCGAGGGCGTCGAGGGCGTCGAGGGCGACGGCGGGACGGACGGCGGCGGGGAGTGCGCGGGCCCCGGGAGCGCCGGAAGCACCGGGAGCACCGGGAGCACCGGGAGCACGGCCACCGGGGCGGACGGGACGCCGGCCTCCCCGCCGCTCCCGCCGGGGGTGGACCTGGCCGCCTACCGGCTGGTCCAGGAGGCGCTCACCAACTGCCTGCGGCACGCCGGCGCGGGGGCCCGCGCGTGGGTGACCGTACGGCGCGGCCCCGGCGAGCTGACCGTCCAGGTCGAGGACGACGGGCGGGGTCCCGCGGCCGGCGCCGGACAGGACGGGGCCGGTCACGGCCTGGTGGGCATTCGCGAGCGCGTCGCCCTCTATGGTGGAATTCTGCGGATCGGCCCGCGTTCGGAGGGCGGATTCGAGGTGAAGGCCCGATTCCCCCTCAAGGACACGTGATGACGATCAGGGTGCTGCTGGTGGACGACCAGCCGCTGCTGCGCACCGGTTTCCGCCTCATCCTGGAGGCCGAGCCGGACATCACCGTGGTCGGCGAGGCGGGCGACGGCAAGGTGGCCCAGGACCAGGCGAGGGCGCTGCTGCCCGACGTGGTGCTGATGGACATCCGGATGCCGGGCGTGGACGGCATCGAGGCGACCCGCAGGATCGTGCGCGAGTCGCCCGGCGGCGCGCACGTGCCGCGGGTGCTGGTGCTGACCACCTTCGACCTGGACGAGTACATCGTGGAGGCGCTCCGCGCCGGGGCCAGCGGCTTCCTGCTGAAGGACGTCCCGCCGGACGACCTCGTGCAGGCCATCCGGGTGGTCGCCGCGGGCGACGCCATCGTCGCGCCGAGCGTCACCCGGCGGCTGCTGGACAGGTTCGGCTCCCGCCTGCCCTCGGCCCGGCCGCAGTCCGCCCCGGCGCGCCTGGACCGGCTCACCGAGCGCGAGCTGGAGGTGCTGCGGCTGATCGCGCGCGGCATGTCCAACGCGGAGATCGCCGCCGAGCTGGTGGTGAGCGAGACGACGGTCAAGACCCACGTCGGCAACGTGCTCACCAAGCTGGGCCTGCGCGACCGCGTCCAGGCCGTGGTGCTCGCCTACGAGACGGGACTGATCACCCCGGGCGCCCTCCCCTAGAGGCTCGGCTCACCGCCCGCCTCTCCCAGAAGGCCCGCCCGCCTCTGCCGGAGGACCGGCCCGCCTCTCCCGGAAGGCCGGCTCACAGCTCCGCCACCAGGCGTGCCAGCACCGGGCGGGTGTCGCCGCGCCGCCAGGCGACGGCGGTGGCGCACCGCTGGTCGGTGGGGAGCGGGACGAAGACCACTCCGGCCCGGGCGTAGTGCTCGTCGGTGCTCTCCGAGAGCAGGGCGATCCCCCGGCCCGCCGCGACGAGTTCCAGCGTCTCCTCGATCGCGCCGGAGTCCACCTCGCCCGCGACGTCGGCGACCCCGATGGAGGCCGGGTGGCGGAAGGCGCGCCAGACCTCGTCGGGGCTGCGCGGCACCACCCAGACGCGCCCCGCCAGGTCGGCCGGGCCCACCTCGTCCCGCCGGGCCAGCGGGTCGCCGACCGGCACCGCGACGGCCCGCCGGTCGGTGCCGAGCGGCCGGACCTCCAGCGCGTCGCCGGTGGTCAGCGGCGGCCACACCACGGCCAGGTCGCTGACCCCGGTCAGCAGCCCGCAGGACGGGTCGTCGAAGTCGAAGCGGCGCAGCCGCACCTCGCGGCCGGAGACGCGGCGCACCTCGTCGAGCAGCCCGGCCGTGAGCGCGCCCGCCGCCTCGCCCATGAAACCCACGGTCAGCCCGCGCGGGCACCCGGCCAGCTCCGCCTCCAGCTCGTCCGCGGCGCTGACCAGGCTCGCCGCGCAGGCCAGCACCCGCACGCCCTGCCCGGTCGGGTGCACGCCGTCGCGGTCGCGCACCAGCAGCCGCTCCCCCGCCGCCTCCTCCAGACGCTTGACGGCGGCGCTGACGGTGGGCTGGCTGACGCCGAGGGCGGTGGCCGCCTGGCGGAAGGAACCGGTCCTGGCGACCTCCACGAACGCTCGTACGGCGGGCAGGGTGATGCTCATTCCTGCAACGATAGCCATCGCCTATCGGCATAGGCGGAAACGATCGGACGTGGCGGGGCACCGGGATGGATGATCGTCGTGTGATGATCCGAGAACTGACCACGGACGATCTGGACGCGTGCCTGGAGCTGGCCGAGAGCCGGGGATGGGGCCGCGAGGAGCGCAAGTGGCGCTTCCTGCTGGAGTGCGGGGAGGGCCACGGGATCACCGATCCGGACGGCCGGCTGGTCGCGACGGCGATCCTGACCCGGTACGGCGGGCGGACCGCGGCGGTCAGCATGGTGCTGGTGGCCGAGCGGGTCGGACGCCGCGGGCTGGGCGGCCGCCTGGTCGGGCACGTGGTGGAGCGGGCGGGGGACGCGACGGTGTTCCTGAACGCGACCGCGATGGGCCGCCCGGTGTACGAGCGGCTCGGCTTCCGCACGGCGAACGGGGCGGCCATGCACGTGGGCGTCTTCTCCGGCCCGCCGTCCGGTGCCTCCCGCCCGGCCGCGCGCGAGGACCTGAAGGCGATCGCGGACCTGGACGCGGAGGTCGTGGGCGCCGACCGTTCCGCCCTGCTGGGCCGGTACCTGGACTTCGCCGAGGAGATCCGGGTGCTCGGCGACGAGCGCGGGATCACCGGCTACGCGGGCAGGTGGCGCAACGCGACCAACACGGTGATCGGGCCGGTGATCGCCCCGGACCCCTCCGCCGCCCGGGCGCTGATCGCCGACCTCGCCTCGCGCACGGACGGGCCGGTCCGGCTGGAGGTCGCCGACGACCGCCCGGAGCTGGCGGCGTGGCTGACGGCGTGCGGGGTGCCGGCCGGGATGCGGACCTCGGACATGGTCCTCGGCGGCGGGCCGCTCCCGGGCGACCGGAGCCGGTTCTTCGCGCCGGTCATGTCCGCCCTGGGCTGAGCGCGATCTCCTCCGCCCAATGGCAGGCGACCCGGCGGCCGGGGCGCACCTGGCGCAGCTCGGGTGTCTCGTCGGCACACCGGGTCGGCCGGCGGAACGGGCAGCGGGTGTGGAAGCGGCAGCCCGGCGGGACGTCCACCGGGGACGGCAGGTCCCCGGCGAGCAGGATCCGCCGGCGGCGCTCCTCCACCGCGGGGTCGGGGATCGGGATGGCCGACATCAGCGCGACCGTGTAGGGGTGCAGCGGCTCGGCGTACAGCTCGTCCGAGGGCGCCTCCTCCACCAGCGCGCCGAGGTACATCACCCCGATGACGTCGCTGACGTGGCGGACGACGGCCAGGTCGTGCGCGATGACGACGTAGGTGAGGCCGAGCTGCGCCTGCAGGTCCTGCAGCAGGTTGACGATCTGCGCCTGGATGGACACGTCCAGCGCGGAGACCGGCTCGTCGGCGATGATCAGGTCGGGGTTCAGGGCGATCGCCCGGGCGATGCCGACGCGCTGGCGCTGACCGCCGGAGAACTCGTGCGGGTAGCGGCCCGCGGCCCCCGCCGGCAGGCCGACCAGGTCGAGCAGCTCGCGTACCCGCGCGGACCGGTCGCCGGTGAACCCGTGCACGCGCAGCGGCTCGGCGAGCACCGACTCCACGCTCTGCCGGGGGTCGAGGCTGGCCAGCGGGTCCTGGAAGACCATCTGCATGCGCCGCCGGAGCCGGCGCAGCGGTTCGCGCTCCAGCGCGCCGACGTCGACGCCGTCGAACGCCACGGTGCCGGCCGTGGGCTCCACCAGGCGCAGCACGGCCTTGCCGAGGGTGCTCTTGCCGCAGCCGGACTCCCCCACCAGCCCGTAGGTCATGCCGTGCCGGACCGTCAGGTCGACGCCGTCGACGGCGCGCACCCGGCCGGCGGCCCGCTGCCGGAGCACGCCGGAGCGGATCGGGAAGTGCACCTCCAGACCCCGCACGGCCAGCAGCGGCCGGGCGTCCGCGGCGCCGGTGCCCGGATCCCCCGCGGCCCGTCCGGGAGGAGCGTCCGTCCCCGCCGGGTCCTGCGCGGGGGGACCGTCCGCCGGGAGAGCGGGACTCATCGCGGGACCACCTCCGCCTCCAGCGGGTTGAAACAGCGCAGCGCGCGCGGTGCGCCCAGCAGCTCGGGGGTCCGCTCGGTGCACGCGCCGGTCCGGTTCGGGCACCGGGGGGCGAACGCGCAGCCCTCCGCCCAGGGCACGGTGTCGCGGGGCGAGCCCTGGACGGGCCGCAGGCGGGTGCCGCGGGGCCGGTCGAGCCGGGGCACCGAGGCGAGCAGCCCGCCGGTGTACGGGTGGCGGGGGCGGGCGAACAGGTCGTACCGGTGCGCCCGCTCCACGATGCGGCCGGCGTACATGACGTGGACGGTGTCGCACATCCCGGCGACCACCCCCAGGTCGTGGGTGATGAGGATGAGGGCGGTGCCGGACTCGGCGACCAGCGTCCGCAGCAGCTCCAGGATCTGCGCCTGGATGGTGACGTCCAGGGCGGTGGTGGGCTCGTCGGCGATGAGCAGCCGGGGGCGGCAGGCCAGCGCGGCGGCGATGAGCGCGCGCTGGCGCATGCCGCCGGACAGCTGGTGGGGGTACTCCCGCAGCCGCCGGGCCGGGTCCGGGATGCCGACCCGGCGCAGCAGGTCGGCCGCCTCCTTCCGCGCCTCGCCCCGGCTCAGGCCGCGGTGGCGCACCAGCACCTCGGCCACCTGGACGCCGACGGGCACCACGGGGTTGAGCGAGGTCATCGGGTCCTGGAAGACGACGGCCAGGTCCCGGCCGCGCAGGGCGCGCATCCTGTCGGGCGGCAGGGCGAGCAGCCGGACGCCGTCGAAGGCGACGCTGCCCGTGACCCGGACCCCGCGCCGGGGCAGCAGCCCCATGACGGCCATCGCCGTGGCGGACTTTCCGCACCCGGACTCGCCCACCAGGCCGACGGTCTCGCCGGAGGCGACGGTGAAGCCGACGCCGTCCACGGCGCGCACGTCGGGGCGGCCGCGCTGCCGGAAGACCACGGTCAGGTCCTCGACCTCGAGCAGGCTCAACGCCTCACCTCCGGTACTTGGGGTCGAGCGCCTCGCGCAGCGACTCGCCCAGCAGGGTGAACCCGAGCGCCGCGAAGACGATGGCCAGGCCGGGGAAGACCGCCAGCAGCGGCGCGCTGGCCAGGTAGCGCTGGGTGTCGGCGAGCATCCGGCCCCACTCCGGGATGCTCGGGTCGTTGCCGGACAGGCCGAGGAAGGCCAGGCCGGCCGCCTCGACGATGGCGGTGGCCAGGGTGAGGGTGCCCTGCACGATGACCGGGGTCAGCGAGTTGGGCAGCACGTGGCCGAGCACGATCCACCGGCGCGGCACCCCCACCGCCGTGGCCGCCAGCACGTAGTCGGAGCGGCTCTGGGCCAGCATCTGGCCGCGGAGCAGCCGGGCGAAGACCGGCACGTTCACCGCCGCGATGGCGATCATCACCGCGTCCAGGCCCGCGCCGAGCATGGCGGCCACGCCGATGGCGAACAGCAGGCCGGGGATGGAGAGCATCATGTCGACCAGGCGCATCACGGCGCCGTCCACCCAGCCGCCGAAGGCGCCGGCGAGCAGGCCGAGCAGCGTCCCGCCGGCCAGGCCGAGCAGGAGCGAGACCACCCCGATGACCAGGGACCAGCGGGCCCCCCACAGCACCCGGCTGAACTCGTCGCGGCCCAGGTCGTCCAGGCCGAACCAGTGCTCGGCGGACGGGCCGGGGATGGAGGTGGGCGTCACCTGCCCGACCGGCTTGTCCGGCGGGTACGGCGCCAGCCAGGGGGCGAGCAGGGCGACCGCGACGAACGCGACGACCAGCGCGGCGCCCGCGATGGCGACGGGGTCGCGGCGCAGCCGCCGCCAGGCGTCCCTGCCGAGGCCGCCGGGCGCCTCCTGCACCGCGGCGCCCTCCGCCTGGGCCAGGCTCATCGGGTGCTCCTTTCCCCGTGCGGCCCGCGGGGCCCGCGCGGGCGGCTCACGCGGCCCTCACCCGCGGGTCGATGAGCCCGTAGGCGACGTCCACCAGCAGGTTGACCAGGACGAAGACCACGGCGGTGAACAGGATGAAGCCCTGCAGCACGGCGTAGTCCCTGGCGGTGATCGAGTCGGCCACGAACTTGCCGAAGCCGGGGAAGGCGAAGACGGTCTCGGTCAGCACCGCGCCGCCGAGCAGCAGCCCGGCCTGCAGGCCCACGACCGTGACGACGGGGAGCAGGGCGTTGCGCAGGACGTGCCGGCCGCGGATCGTCGCGGGCGCCAGCCCCTTGGCCTCGGCGGTGCGCACGTAGTCCTCGTGGAGCACGTCCAGCACCGAGGCGCGGGTGATGCGCACCACGATCGCCAGCGGGATGGTGCCGAGTGCGATCCCGGGCAGGACCAGGTGGGCCAGCGCGTCCCCGAACGCCTCCATGTTCTGCGTGAGCAGGCCGTCCAGCACGTAGAACCCGGTCGGGTGCTCGGCGTCGATCAGCGGGTCCTGCCGCCCGTCGGTGGGGAGCAGGCCCAGCTTCTCGGCGAAGGCGAACTTGAGCATGTAGCCGAGGAAGAAGACCGGGACGGTGATGCCGAACAGCGAGCCGGTGACGGTGAGGTGGTCGAGCCAGGTGCCGTGGCGGCGGGCGGCGAGGTAGCCGAGCGGGACGCCCGCCCCGACCGCGAAGACCAGCGCGGTCAGGGCGAGCTCCACCGTGGCGGGGAAGGTCCTGGCCAGCTCCTCGGCGACCGGGCGCTGGGTCCTGCTGGAGACGCCCAGGTCGCCGCCGAGCACGCCGCCGATCCAGTCGAGGTACTGCTCGTACCAGGGCCGGTCCAGACCGTAGAGCCCGCGGACGCGGGCCACGGCCTCGGGCGTGGCCCGCTCGCCCAGCAGGGCCTCCACGGGCCCGCCCGGCAGGGCCCGCACCCACAGGAACAGCAGGACGGACAGGCCCAGCAGGATCGGGACGAGCAGGACCAGCCTCCTGGCGACGAACGCCGCCACCGCTCTACTTCAGCTCGATCGTGGCGAAGCTGTCGTTGAGCACCGGGCTCGGCACCCAACCGGTCACGTTCGCGGCCGCGGCCGAGAACGAGGGGCTCTGCGCGTACGGCACGCCGGGCACGAAGTCGGCGATCAGGCCGTTCGCCTTCGTGTACAGCTGCTCCCGCTCGGCCTGGTCGGGTTCCTTCTCGGCGTCGCTCAGCGTTCTGAAGATCGCCTCGTTCCGGAACGACCACTGGCTGGAGTAGGACTGGAAGAACGTGCCGAGGAAGTTGTCGGGGTCGCCGAAGTCGCCGTTCCAGCCGAGCAGGTAGAGCGGGCAGTCACCGGCCTGGGTGGTGTTGAGGTAGTCGGGGCTCCAGGGCGAGTTCTTCGGCACCACCTTGAAGCCGGCGGCCTCGAGGTCGGCCTTCATCAGCTGGAAGTTGCCGGCCGGGTCGACCATGTAGGCGCGGCTGACGCCGCTGGGGTAGCAGAACTCCAGGGTCGGGTCCGCCACGCCGGACTCGGCGATGAGCTGCTTGGCCTTGGCGGGGTTGTGGTCGTACTTCGCGAAGTCCGCGCTGTAGCTCCACAGGCTGTCCGGCATGAACGCGTGGGCGACCTTGGCGCCGGCGCCGTACTTGGTCTTCACCACGTTCTCGCGGTTGATCGCGTGCGCGATCGCCTGGCGGATCTTCTGGTTCTTCATGATCTCGGTCTTCTGGCTGAAGCCGAGGTAGCCCATGTTGAACGGCGCGCGCTCCAGCACCTGCGCCCCGGAGCTCCGCAGCGACTCCAGGTCGGCCGGGTCGGCGTAGTCGAAGGCGTGCACCGAGCCGGCGCGCAGTGCCTGCGCCCGGTCCGCGGCCTTCTCGATGGGCCGGAAGATGATCTTTTCGAGCTTGGCCTTCTCGCCCCAGTAGTCGTCGTTGCGGACCAGCTCCAGCTTGTCGCCGCGGGTCCAGCTCGCGAACTTGAACGGCCCGGTGCCGATCGGGTGCTGGGTGCCGAAGGTCCCGGTGAACTGCGGCGACTCGGCGGTCCCGCTCACCTCGTCGGCCTTGAAGTCCTTCAGCGCCTTGGGGCTGGCGATGCCGAACGACGACAGCGTCAGCGCCGAGAGCACGGCGGCGGACGGCTCGGTGAGCTTGAGCACGACCGTGCTCTCGCCGTCCGCCTCGCACCCGCCGTACAGGCTCTCGCCGAGGGTGTCGGACTCGTTCTTCGCGAACCCGCGGAAGACCGTCACCCAGTAGTAGGAGACGGAGTCCGACTGCGCCAGGCCGGTGAAGTTGTGCCAGCGGTCGAAGTTGGCGCAGACGGCCGCGGCGTTCAGCGGCTCGCCGTCGTGGAACCTCACGCCCGTGCGGAGCGTGAAGGTGTAGGTCCTGGCGTCCTCGCTGACCTTCCAGCTCTCCGCGAGGCCGGGCGCGACCCCGGTGCCGCCCGGCTCGGTGGCCACGAGCGTCTCGAAGATCTGGTTGGTCACCCGGGAGGACTCGCCGTCGCTGTGGAAGGCCGGGTCGAGGATGGCGGGGTCCGCCGAGGAGGCGAAGATGAGGGTCGAGCCCTTCGCCGTCCCCGTCCCGCCGCCCTCCGGCCCCGAGTCGTCTCCGCCGCAGGCCGCGGCCGACATGACCAGGGCGGAGCCCGCGATCACCGCCGCCGTCCTGCGCAGGGGCGTACCGCCTCGTCGCATGCTGCACCTCATCGCCGCCTCGTCGCCGTCGCGCGGCCGGGTCGCGGCCGTACGGCGGACTTCCCAGTGATCGCAGAATCCACGGGAACGGGGCGGCTGACCACCCCCGGGCAAGAGGCTGTGGCAGAAATGTGACAGTCGGCGGTCACGTGGCCGGCGGGACGTTTCATCCCGGTTCCCGGCGCGGGAACCCTCCGCTTCGTCCGGGTTCCGGCCCGTCGGAGCTCTCCGCTGCGAGGTCCGGCAGGCGGGCTCCGCCTGGGCGGCTTCCGGACGCGGGAGCCCCGGCCGGACCGGAACCGGCCGGGAAAGGGGAACGTCCGCCGGGTCGCGTCGTCAGCCGGTCGTGCCGCCGACCGTGCCCTTCGGGTGCAGCAGGCCGCCCCCGTCCTGCGTGTTCTGCGCGATCTTCGCGGCCGCCGGGCCGGTCACCTTGTCGGCGTTCTCCGGGAAGTGGCAGGCCACCTGGTGGCCGGGGGCCAGCTCCACCAGCGGCGGCTCCTCGGTCTTGCAGATCACCTGCGCCTTCCAGCACCGGGTGTGGAAGCGGCAGGCGGGCGGCGGGTTGAGCGGGCTGGGCACGTCGCCCTGCAGGCGGATGCGCTCGCGGTCCTTGCGCCGGGCCGGGTCCGGGATCGGCACCGCCGACATCAGCGCGTTGGTGTACGGGTGCATGGGCGACTCGTACAGGCCCTTGCGGTCCGCCAGCTCGACGATCTTGCCGAGGTACATGACGGCGACGCGGTCGCTGATGTGCCGGATGACCGACAGGTCGTGCGCGACGATGACGTAGGTCAGGTCGAGCTCGCTCTGCAGGTCCTCCAGGAGGTTGACCACCTGTGCCTGGATGGAAACGTCCAGCGCGGAGACCGGCTCGTCGGCGATGATCAGCTTGGGCTTGAGCGCGAGCGTGCGGGCGATGCCGATGCGCTGGCGCTGGCCGCCGGAGAACTCGTGCGGGTAGCGGTTGTAGTGCTCGGGGTTGAGCCCGACCAGCTCCAGGAGCTCCTGGACCGCCTTCTTCGTGCCCTGCTCGGTCTGCACGCCCTGGATGCGGAAGGGCGCGCCGACGATGGAGCCGACCGTGTGGCGCGGGTTCAGCGAGGAGTACGGGTCCTGGAAGATCATCTGGAGGTCGCGGCGGAGCGGCCGGATCCTCGCCTGCGACATGTGGGTGATGTCGTTGCCCTCGAAGACGATCCGGCCCTCGGTCGGGTCCATCAGCCGGGTGATCAGGCGGCCGGTGGTGCTCTTGCCGCACCCGGACTCGCCCACCAGGCCGAGCGTCTCGCCCTTGCGCACGTCGAAGCTGATGCCGTCGACCGCCCGGACCGCGCCGACCTGCCGCTTGAGCAGGCCCTTGGTCACCGGGAAGTGCTTCTTCAGCCCCTGGACGGACAGCAGCGCCTCGCGATCGGTCACCACCGTGCCCTTGTCGTCGACAGTCACGCGCTCTCCATCATCGGCTTGATCTCGTTCTCCCAGATGGCCCGCCGCTCGGCCACCGGCATGTGGCAGCGGACCAGATGCCCGCCGTCGGACTCCACGAGCTCCGGGACCACCGTGGTCGCCTTGCCCGCGGTGCGGTCGGAGTACGGGCACCGGGGGTTGAAGGCGCACCCGGACGGCACGTTGATCAGCGAGGGCGGGGTGCCCTTGATCGGCATGAGCCGCTCGGTGGGCTCGCGGTCCAGCCGCGGCATCGATCCCAGTAGACCCCAGGTGTAGGGGTGCTCGGGACGGTAGAAGATGTCCTCGGCCGTGCCGTACTCGATGCACCTGCCGCCGTACATCACCAGGATGTCGTCCGACAGCTCGGCGACCACGCCGAGGTCGTGGGTGATGACGATCAGCGCGGAGTTGAACTCGCGCTGCAGGTCCAGCATGAGGTCGAGGATCTGGGCCTGGACCGTCACGTCGAGGGCCGTGGTCGGCTCGTCGGCGATCAGCAGCTCGGGGTCGCACGAGAGCGCCATGGCGATCATGGCGCGCTGGCGCATGCCGCCGGAGAACTCGTGCGGGTAGCTGTCCACGCGCCGGTCGGGCTGCGGGATGCCCACCCTGCCCAGCATGTCGATCGCGTGCTTGCGCGCGACCTTCTTGCTGACGTCGTTGTGGATCCGGTAGGCCTCGATGATCTGGTCGCCGACCGTGTAGAACGGGTGCATCGAGGAGAGCGGATCCTGGAAGATCATCGCCATCTTCTTGCCGCGCAGCGTGCGCACGTGGTCGGCGCTGGCGCTGACGAGCTCCTCGCCGTCGAGCCAGATCTCACCGGAGATCTTCGCCCGGCCGCCCTTGTGCAGGCCCAGGATGCCGAGGCTGGTCACGCTCTTGCCGGAGCCGGACTCGCCGACGATGCCCAGGGTCTTGCCCCGCTCCAGCTTGAACGACAGGCCGTCGACGGACTTGACCAGGCCGTCCTCGGTCGGGAAGTGGATGCGCAGGTCCCGCAGCTCCAGGAAGGAACCGGACGCGCCGGACGTGTGCGGAGCCGTCATGACAGCCTCACCCTCGGGTCGACCACCGCGTACAGAACGTCCACGATGAAGTTGGCCAGGACGATGAAGAACGCCGCGAACATGGTCACGCCCAGCACGACGGGCAGGTCGTTGCCCCGGATCGCGTCGATGACCAGCTTGCCGATGCCGGGGATGGAGAAGGTGCTCTCGGTGAGCACCGCGCCGCCCAGCAGCAGGCCGAGGTCGAGGCCGAAGATGGTGAGGATGGGGGTCAGCGTGGCGCGCAGGGCGTGCTTGGTGACCACCGTGCGCTCCTTGAGGCCCTTGGCGCGGGCGGTGCGGATGTAGTCCTCGCCCATGGTCTCCAGCATGCCCGCCCGGGTGAGGCGGGCGTAGGTCGCGGCGTACAGGAACGCCAGCGTGATCCAGGGCAGCACCAGCGACTGGAACCACATCACCGGGTTCTCGGTGAAGGGCGTGTAGCTGCCGCCGCCGGGGAAGATGCCGAGCGTGTAGGCGAACAGCGCCAGCGACACCAGTCCGGTGAAGTAGATCGGGAGCGAGACGCCGGCGAGCGCCACCGTCATGGCCGCCCGGTCGAGCGCCGTTCCGCGTCTCAGCGCGGATATGACGCCGATGCTCACGCCGCCGACGACCCAGATGACCGAGGCGCCGATGGCGAGCGAGACGGTCGCGGGGAGCCGGTCGAGCAGGGTCGGCCAGACCGGCTGGTTGTTGTTGAACGAGAAGCCAAAGCAGGGTGCCGGGCACTCGGCCTTGCGCGGGCCGAGGGAGTAGTCCTGGCCCATGACGATGCCCTGCGCGAACCGCCCGTACTGCACGATGAGCGGATCGTCGAGGTGCAGCCGCCTGACGGCGCCCTGGATCGCCTCGGGTGTGGCGTCCCGGCCGACGTAGCGCGCGGCCATGCCCTCGGGGGTCTGCCCCAGGGCGCGCGGGATGAGGAAGAAGATCGCGAACGTGGCCACGCTGACGATGACGAGCATCAGCACGGCGGCGATCACGCGGCGGACGATGAAAGCGAACACGATCGTTCGGCCGGGGTGCCCGGGAGGATCGCTCCCGGGCACCCGTCAGGCCTTCACCTGCCTTTGGCTAGCTGGAGAGGACTACTGCTTGACGCCGAGCCACGTGTAGTCGTACATGCCGTAGGCCGGGTGCACGTACACGTTGGTGAGGCTGGCCGGACGGAAGATCAGGGTCTTCTCGTACACGAACGGCAGGAACGCCGCGGACTCCATGACCTTCTGGTCGACCTGGGCCCAGATCTCGTTGCGGGCCGCGGGGTCGGTGGTCTGGATGCCCTTGTCGAGCAGCTCGTTGATGGTCTTGTCGTCGAGCTCCATCATGTTGTAGTTGCCGGAGGCCTTGATGAAGCGGCCGTCGACGATCTGCGACAGGAAGCCGAAGCCCGAGGGCCAGTCGGAGCCCCAGCCGGCGATCATGATGCCGAGCTTGTTCTGGTGCACGAAGTCCGGCTTGCCGGCGTACTGCGAGCTCCAGTCACCCGACGGGTACTTCTTGATCGACGCCTTGATGCCGACCCGGTCCAGCGATGCCTGCAGGGCCTCGGCGACCTGGACCTCCTTGGTCCGGTCACCGCGGACCGCGATGTTGGTCTCGAAGCCGTTCGGCTGGCCGCAGGCCGCCAGGTGCTCCTTGGCCTTGGCCAGGTCGCCCTTCTTGTCGGCGCCGTTCGGGTACAGGTCGAACTGCTTGTAGCCGACCGTGGTCGGGGTCATCGCGGTGGTGGCGATGTCACCGCCGAGCGGGCCGCCCCACGGCAGCTGGGTGGCGACCTTGTCGACGGCGTACTGCACGGCCTTGCGGCAGTCGATGTTGTCGAACGGCGCGACCTTGGTCGACAGCATCGCGTAGCGGTTGAAGGGGGTGTACGGGTTGTCCGTGGAGTCCTTCAGCTGCGGGTTGCCGACGATCTGCCCGCGGGCGGCCGTCTGCACACCGGTGCCGGCGAGGTCGACGTGGATCTGGCCCGCCATCAGGCGCTTGTCGATGTCCTCGGCGTTCTGCTTGAACTGCACCTCGATGCGGTCCGGCAGCTGCTTGCGGGTGGTGTCGGTGGACGGGTCCCAGTTCTCGTTCTTCACGAGGACGAACTGCTTGCCGACCTCGTGGGTCTCGATCTTGTAGGGACCGGTCGAGGCGACGGTCTTCTCGTAGTCGAGACCGGTGTCCTTGGCCTGCGGCACCGGCGCCGACTGCGGGTTGGCGACCAGGAAGTCGAACTCGGCGAACGGCTCCTTGAGCTTGAAGACGACCGTGTAGTCGTCCGGGGTCTCGACGGCCTTGAAGTTGTCGAGGTTCTTGTCCTTGTACGGACCCTTGTAGCCCTCGGCGTCGAGGTACTGCGCGAAGTACTTCGGACCGTCGGTGAGCTCGTCGGTGAAGTTGCTGCGGGCGATGGCGTACTTGACGTCCGCGGCCTTGACCTCCGTGCCGTCGTCGTACTTGATGCCCTTCTTGAGCTTGTAGGTCCAGGTCAGACCGTCCTCGCTCGCGACACCGGGGCCCTCGGCCAGGTCCGGGACCAGCTTCAGGCCGGCCTCGCCCGGCTGGGCGGCGTAGGTCATCAGCGGGCGGGCGTACAGGCGGGAGAAGTTCCAGTTCCACGCGTAGTACGTGTTGCCCGGGTCCATCGAGTCCGGCTCGTCGCTGAGGGCGAACTTGAGGGTGCCGCCCTTGGCGTCGGAGGGGTTGACGACCTTGGTGTAGGCGTCGTTGTGCTTGGCCCCCGAAGCGGCGCCCGTGCCGCCGCCCGAACCGGTGTTGCCGCCGCCGGCCGTGCCGCCGCAGGCGGCCAGACCCATGGTCAGCGCGGTACCCAGCGCCGCCAGCGCCAGGGCATTGGTCTTCCTCATCGTGGTTGTCCACCTCTTGTCATGAGTGACGGTGATCTAGCGGAACGGCAGCGTGTGATCGCGCTACCGGGCGCGGGGGTCGAGGGCGTCCCGAAGCCCATCGCCCAGCAGGTTGAAGGCCATCACGGTGATGAAGATCGCGAGGCCCGGGACGAGCATGAAGTGCGGGGCCAGCTGGTAGTAGTCGACCGCGCGGGTGAGCATGCCGCCCCAGGACGCCTGCGGCTCGGCCACGCCCACGCCGAGGAACGACAGGGCCGCCTCGAAGAGGATGTTCGTGGGGATGAGCAGCGTGGAGTAGACCAGGATCGGCGCCACGAGGTTGGGGAACATCTCCCGGAAGATGATGTGCCTCCGGCTCGCTCCCAGCGAGCGGGCCGCGTCCACGAACTCGCGCTCGCGCAGCGAGAGGGTCTGGCCTCTGACGATGCGCGCGATGTAGGGCCAGTTGAAGAACCCGATGATGAACACGATCACCGCGATGCGCAGGGCGTTGCCCTTGAGCCCGAGCGCCTGGTCGGGGACGGCGCCGACGATGGCGATCGCGAACAGCAGCAGCGGGAAGGCCAGGAAGATGTCCATCAGGCGGCTGATGAGCATGTCGACCCAGCCGCCGAAGAAGCCCGCCACGACGCCGAGCAGCGATCCGATCGCCACGGAGACCAGGGTGGCCAGGAAGGCCACCAGCAGCGAGATCTGCGCGCCGGACAGGATCCGGGCGAGGATGTCGCGGCCGTTGACCGGCTCCACGCCGAGCGGGTGCTCCAGGCTGATGCCGCCCCAGTCGGCGAGCGGGACGCTGGTCAGCGGGTCGAGGAGGTCGTTGTTCGGCGTGTTCGGCGAGTCGCCGAACAGGGCGATCAAGCCGCCGAACGGCCGCTCGGCGAAGATCGCGATCAGCGTGAGGAGGACGACGACGACGGCGCCGGCGATGGCGGCCTTGTCGCGCTTCAGGCGTGTCCAGGCGATCTGACCGAGTGAACGGCCCTCGATGGCCTTTCCTCCCGCTCCCTGGACCACGGCCTCCGGCTGGGCCTCCATGGCCTGTCCGGAGACATCGAGCGGTGCGGTCATACAGTGGCCCCCTGGGTCCCAGACGACGTTGTCCAACGGGCGCGTGCCCCCGGTCCGGGGTGTCGCGCCCTGAAGTCTACGGGCCGTTCTCGTGTGCCCGTCCCGCAGAATCTATGGGCTGATCTGCGGTGACTAGTCCTTGGGGGGGCTATGTGGCTTAACTGTGATTCACGTGAAATTCATTCGTTTTGATCTTGAACTCAATGTATGAGGTGTGTACCGCTTGTGTCCTGATTTTGTGACATTACTCGGACAGAGCCGCCTCACCCGATCCCGCGGCGCTTGAGGATCGCCTCGATGTCCGAGAAGTCGTCGTCGGCGGGCTGCGCGGCCGGCTTCCCGCCCGGCCGGCCCTCCCCCGGGGCGCGCGTGGGCAGCGGCTGGGTGGGCGCGCCCGCCTGCACCTGCGGAGTCCGCCCGCCGGTGACCGCGCCGGCCGCCGGGGAGGCCTCGGGCGCCGCCGTACGGCCGGCGCGGGCGGCGGACAGCCGCCGTCCCCTCATGAAGCCCGAGACCACGAACAGCAGGGCCGACACCCCCGCCACCGCGACCCCGGCCCAGACCGTGGGGTTGAGCACCAGGCCCGTGACGAACCCGGTGACGGCCGTGCCGATCCGCCACAGCGTCGGCAGCGCCCCGGTCAGGTAGGCCGCGACCGGCAGCAGGGACCAGGCCAGCGCCCGCAGTCCCGCCGCGGCACCCCTGCGGCGCAGCAGCAGGAAGCTCAGCACCAGCCCCACACCGGTCAGCCCGGCGCAGACGGCCAGCCACGGGATCTGCTCGTACGTCATGGCGGATCGCCCCCTCGCGTCTCGTGTACCCGCTATCCATCCTGGCACTCGAAACGGGGGACGCTCCTCCTTCTGGGGGAGGGATCATCCCCTAGGGGTCACGGGGCCGGGGTCTCAGGGACCCGCCGGGCCTGCTCCCCCGGCGGCACCGGCCGGCGCCCCGTGGGGCCGCGGTCCCGCGGGCCCGGCGCTACTCCCCGGCGGCGGCCAGCGCCCGCAGCGCCGCAAGGTCGACCTCGCGCAGCGACGCCACGACGAGCCTGCCGGGGGCGTGCGGGATCGGCAGCACGCTCGGCACCGCCACCACCCGGCAGCCCGCCGCGGTGGCCGCCGTCACCCCGTTCGGGGAGTCCTCCAGCGCGACGCAGCGGGCCGGGTCGGCGCCGAGCAGCCGGGCCGCGGTGAGGTACGGCTCCGGGTCCGGCTTGGGCCGCGCCACGTCGTCGCCGGTGACCACGTGGTCGAAGTTGCACCGACCGATGCTCTTCAGGCAGGCCTCGGCGATCGGCCGCGACGAGGAGGTCACCAGGGCCGTGGGCAGGTCCGCCCGCCGTACGGCCGCCAGCAGCTCGGCGGCGCCCGGCATCATCTCCACGCCGGCGGCGAGCCGGCGGGTCATGCCCTCCAGCATCCAGGCCGCGACGTCGGCCGGGTCGGCCTGCGCGCCGGAGACCTCGAGCATGTAGGCGACGGTGGACGGCATGGAGCCGCCCACCAGGTGCTCCTGGTCCGCGGGGGTCCAGTGGCCGCCCAGCCGCTCCATCACCTCGGTCTCGACCTGGAACCAGATCTTCTCGCTGTCCACGAGAAGCCCGTCCATGTCGAACAGCACCGCGTCCACGCCCCGGGCGCCCCTTCCGCGTCAGACGTTGAAGTACTTGGCCTCGGGGTGGTGGACGACCAGCGCCGACGTCGACTGCTCGGGGTGGAGCTGGAACTCCTCCGAGAGCTTCACCCCGATCCGCTCCGGGTCGAGCAGCTCCATCAGCTGGACCTGGTCCTCCAGGTTGGGGCAGGCCGGGTAGCCGAAGGAGTAGCGGCAGCCGGTGACGTTGACCTTGAGCATGTCCTCCAGCGACTCGTCGCCGCCGATCCCCAGCTCCGCGCGGACCCGGGCGTGCCAGTACTCGGCGAGCGCCTCGGTCAGCTGCACCGACAGGCCGTGCAGCTCCAGGTAGTCGCGGTAGGCGTCCTTGGCGAACATCTCCGCGGTGGCCTCGGAGATCCGGTTGCCCATGGTGACGACCTGGAGGGCGACCACGTCGGTCTCGCCGGACTCCTTCGAGCGGAAGAAGTCGGACAGGCACAGGTGCCGGTCGCGGCGCTGGCGCGGGAAGGTGAACCGGGTGCGCTCGCCGCCGGACCCGTCCAGGATGATCAGCGAGTCGCCGTCGCTGACGCACGGGAAGTAGCCGTAGGCGACGGCCGCCTCCAGGAGGTTCTCGGTCTGCAGCCGCTCCAGCCACATCCGCAGCCGGGGCCGGCCCTCGGTCTCGACCAGTTCCTCGTAGGACGGGCCGTCCCCGCCCCGGGTGGGCTTGAGCCCCCACTGGCCCAGGAACAGGGCCCGCTCGTCGACGAACGCCGCGTAGTCGGCGAGCGGAACGCCCTTGACGATGCGGTCGCCGAGGAACGGTGCGGCCGGGACGGGGTTGTCGGCGGCCACGTCGGAGCGGGCGGGCAGCTCCTCGACCGGGGTGCGGCTCAGCGTCGCGCCGGTCTTGACCCGGCGCTCGCGCAGCGGCGGCAGGCTCGCGCCCTCCTCGCCGCGCTTGACCGCCATGAAGGCGTCCATCAGGCGCAGGCCCTCGAAGGCGTCGCGGGCGTAGCGCACCTCGCCCTCGAACAGCTCGGCGAGGTCCTGCTCGACGTAGGCGCGGGTGAGGGCGGCGCCGCCGAGGAGCACGGGGTATTTGCCCGCGATGCCCCGGGAGTTCATCTCCTCGAGGTTCTCCTTCATCACCACCGTGGACTTCACCAGCAGCCCCGACATGCCGATGACGTCGGCCCTGCTGTCCTCGGCGGCCTCCAGGATCGCCGAGACCGGCTGCTTGATGCCGAGGTTGACGACCTCGTAGCCGTTGTTGGACAGGATGATGTCCACCAGGTTCTTGCCGATGTCGTGCACGTCGCCCTTGACGGTCGCCAGCACGATGCGGCCCTTGGTCTCGCCCTCGACCCGCTCCATGTGCGGCTCCAGGTAGGCCACGGCGCTCTTCATCACCTCGGCCGACTGGAGCACGAACGGCAGCTGCATCTGCCCCGAGCCGAACAGGTCGCCGACGACCTTCATGCCGTCCAGCAGCACGTCGTTGACGATCTCCAGGGCCGGACGCCGGGTGAGGGCCTCGTCCAGGTCGGCCTCCAGGCCCTTCTTCTCGCCGTCGATGATGCGCCGCTTGAGCCGCTCCCACAGCGGGAGCGCGGCCAGCTCCTCGGCCCGGGACGAGGCGGTGGCGGAGCTGTCGACGCCCTCGAACAGCTCCATGAAGCGCTGCAGCGGGTCGTATCCCTCGCGCCGCCGGTCGTAGACCATGTCCAGCGCCACCTGGCGCTGCTCGTCGGGGATGCGCGCCATCGGCAGGATCTTGGAGGCGTGCGCGATCGCCGAGTCCAGCCCGGCGTTGACGCACTCGTTGAGGAAGACCGAGTTGAGCACCACGCGGGCGGCGGGGCTGAGGCCGAAGGAGATGTTGGACAGCCCCAAGGTGGTCTGCACGGCCGGGTAGCGCCGCTTGATCTCCCGGATGGCCTCGATGGTCTCCAGCCCGTCGCGCCGGGTCTCCTCCTGGCCGGTGGCGATCGGGAAGGTCAGGCAGTCGACGATGATGTCCTCGACCCGCATGCCCCAGTTGCGCGTCAGGTCCTCGATGAGGCGGGTGGCGATGCGCACCTTGTGCTCGGCGGTGCGGGCCTGGCCCTCCTCGTCGATGGTCAGGGCGACCACGGCGGCGCCGTGCTCGCGCACCAGCTCCATGATCCGGGTGAACCGGGAGCCGGGGCCGTCGCCGTCCTCGTAGTTGACCGAGTTGACGATCGCGCGCCCGCCGAGCGCCTCCAGGCCGGCCTCGATCACGGCGGGCTCGGTGGAGTCGATCATGATGGGGAGCGTGGAGGCGGTGGCGAAGCGGAACGCCAGCTCCCGCATGTCCTGCCGGCCGTCCCGGCCGACGTAGTCGACGCACAGGTCGAGCATGTGCGCGCCGTCGCGGGCCTGCGCCCGGGCGATCTCGACGCACTCCTCCCAGTTGCCGGCGAGCATCGCCTCGCGGAACGCCTTGGAGCCGTTGGCGTTGGTCCGCTCGCCGATCGCCAGGTAGGAGGTGTCCTGCCGGAAGGGCACGTGCTGGTAGAGCGAGGAGGCCCCGGCCTCGGGGTGCGGGCGGCGCGCGGCGGTCTCGCGGCCGCGGACCCGCTCGACGACCTTGCGCAGGTGCTCGGGCGTGGTGCCGCAGCAGCCGCCGACGATCGACAGGCCGTAGGAGCGGGTGAAGGTGTCGTGCGCGTCGGCCAGCTCGTCCGGGCCGAGCGGGTAGTAGGCGCCGTCGGAGGTCAGCACGGGCAGCCCGGCGTTGGGCATGCACGACAGGCGGACCCGCGCGTGGCGGGCGAGGTAGCGCAGGTGCTCGCTCATCTCGGCGGGGCCGGTGGCGCAGTTGAGGCCGATGACGTCGACGCCGAGCGGCTCGATCGCGGTGAGCGCCGCGCCGATCTCCGAGCCGAGCAGCATCGCGCCGTTGGTCTCGATGGTGACCTGGGCGATGATCGGCACGTCCCGGCCGGCGTCGGCGATGGCCCGCTTCGCGCCGATCACGGCGGCCTTGACCTGGAGGAGGTCCTGGGCCGTCTCGATGATCAGCGCGTCGGCGCCCCCGGCGATCAGCCCGGCCGCGTTGTCGTAGTAGGCGTCGCGCAGCTCGCCGTACGGCTTGTGCCCGAGGGTGGGCAGCTTGGTGCCCGGGCCGATGGAGCCGAGCACGAAGCGGGGGTGGTCCGGGGTGGACCAGTGGTCGGCGGCCTCGCGGGCGACGCGGGCCCCGGCCTCGGAGTAGGCGAAGACCCGGTCGGCGATGTCGTATTCGCCCAGCGCGGCGAGGTTGGCGCCGAAGGTGTTGGTCTCCACGCAGTCGACGCCGACGGCGAAGTAGGCGTCGTGCACGGCCCGGACGATGTCGGGGCGGGTGACGTTGAGGACCTCGTTGCAGCCCTCATGCCCCTCGAAGTCGTCGAGCGTGACGTCGTGGGACTGCAGCATCGTCCCCATGGCCCCGTCGGCGACCATCACACGCTCGGCCAGGACGTCACGGAAAGACGGTGCGTTTGTCATAGGCGAAAGCTTACTGGGAACCTCCCGGCCGCTATCGTTCATGGTGCCAATTGCACTTTGGGTCCAATTAACCCCTGCGAGGTGCCCCATGGCCTACCGCACCGTCGTCGTCGGCACCGACGGCTCCGCCTCCTCCTTCCGCGCGGTCGCCGCCGCGGGCTCCCTCGCCGGCGCCACCGGCGCCGCGCTGGTGCTGGCCTGCGCCTACCTCCCCATGCGCGGGCGCGAGCGCAGCGCGGCCGCCGACGCGCTCGGGGAGCTGTCGTACAAGGTGAGCGGCTCCACCCCCGCCGACGACGCGCTGCGGGCCGCCCGCGAGCACGCGGTCGCCGCGGGCGCCACGGAGATCGAACTGGTCGCCGAGGAGGGCGACCCGGTCGACGTGCTGGTCTCCCTGGCCGCGCGCGTCCGCGCCGACCTGCTGGTCGTCGGCAACCGGGGGCTCAACAGCCTCGCCGGGCGGCTGCTCGGCTCGGTCCCGTCGAGCGTCTCGCAGCGGGCGGGCTGCGACGTGCTGATCGTCCGCACCACCTCCGGGAGGTGACGCGGAGCCGCCCGCACCGCATAGGCTTAGCCGGAAGGCACGCCAGGCGTGAGAAGGAGGGGCGGCGCGTGATCGAATTCGAGGGTCTGCCCGAGCTCGTCGATCCGGTGCTGATCGCCGCGTTCGAGGGGTGGAACGACGCGGGCGAGGCCTCGAGCGGAGCGATCGCGCACCTCGAGACCGAGTGGAAGGCCACCGAGCTGCTCTCCCTCGACTCGGAGGACTACTACGACTTCCAGGTCACCCGGCCGATCGTCGAGATGGGCGAGGGCCTGACGCGGTCGATCACCTGGCCCAGCACGAAGATCTCCGTGGCCCGGCCGCCGGGCGCCTCCCGCGACGTGGTCCTGCTGCGCGGCATCGAGCCCAACATGCGCTGGCGCTCGTTCTGCGAGGAGATCATCGGCGTCTGCCGCGAGCTGGGCGTGGAGCTGGCGGTGCTGCTCGGCGCGCTGCTCAACGACTCCCCGCACACCCGCCCGGTGCCGATCGTCGGATCGGCGACCGACGAGGGCCTGGCCCGGGCGATCAACCTGGAGCTGAGCCGCTACGAGGGGCCCACCGGCATCGTCGGCGTGCTGCAGCACGCCTTCGGCACCGCGGGCCTGCCCGCGATCTCGCTGTGGGCCTCGGTCCCCCACTACGTCGCCCAGCCGCCCAACCCCAAAGCGACCCTGGCCCTGCTGAGCCGGATGGAGGACCTGCTCGACGTCCCGATGCCGCTGGGCACCCTGGCCGAGGAGGCCAGGGCCTGGGAGCACGGGGTGGACGAGCTGGCCGCCCAGGACAGCGAGGTGGCCGAGTACGTCCGCGAGCTGGAGGAGCGCAAGGACGCCACCGAGCTGCCCGAGGCCAGCGGCGACGCCATCGCCGCGGAGTTCGAGCGCTATCTGCGCCGGCGCGACCGCGACGGGGACGGCTGAGCCGTTCCTCCGGAGTCCCGGCCGCCAGGGCGCGGGACGGCCGCAGCTTCCGCAGGCGCCCCGGGTACGCCGCTGGAACGCCGGCGCCGCCTGGAGGTTCCCGGCGAGCCTGGACGACCGCCCGCCGAGCCGCTGACCGACCGGGAACCGGAGATCGCCCGGCTCGTGGCGCGCGGGAGGACGAACGCCGGCATCGCCGCCGAGGGGAGAGCCGGAGAACACACGGCACACCGTTATCGGTATTTACCCTATTTTTTGCCACTCCCGGGTGATAATCGGTGCTCACCGGATTCCGGCCGGAACGCACCCGGCCGGGGTCGCGGACCGGCAACGATTCCACCACCAGGAGAAACACGGCTCGGTAAACACCCGCCGATGGCGCCATCCCCATGTCGAAATCTTGTCCATGTGACTGCGCACGTTAGGGCAACCATGGCGACTCCCCAGCTCGACCCGGACCAGCTCGACCCGTACCGGAAGGCACAGGACGCGCGCCGCCGCGTCCTCGAGATGTCCGTTTTCATGAAACGCCAGGACGGCCACGACGACGGGTTCCCGCCGGGCCTGCGGGGTCCCGCCGCCTCCGGGCCCGCGGTCGACCTCTTCCTCGCCCTGCTCCAGGACCGGCTCCCCGTCTGGCTGAAGATCCTCGACGACCTGATGCACCTGGTCGGCAAGGGCACCGTCACCGACAACCTGCTGCCCATCGCCCGGGCCGGCATCGACTACTACGCGGAGGTCCAGTCGGCGGCGCTGCCCGCCTTCACCTCGCCCTCGGTCACCGTCAGGTTCCGCGAGGCCATGAAGGACACCCGGCTGGACCCCGTGTCGGAGGTCGTCCCGCTGGCGGCGTACCTGGAGGCCGAGCAGCGCCGGGGCCGCGTCGCCGCCGGCGTGGACCCCTCGGCCAGCGCCCGGCTCCTGCTCGCCGGGTGCTTCCGGCACGCCTACTACGAGCTCTTCGTCGGCACCGGCTTCGTGCCCTCGCGCGACGACAGCGCCGAGGAGATCATCCGGGAGCTGAGGCTGGAGCCCCACGCCGCCTGATCGAAACGCCGCCAGACCAGCTCGGCCAGGGCGGGGTCCGCGCCCAGGGGGGCGCTGACCAGGTCGGCGCCCGCGCCCTCCAGCCGCCCCTGGAAGAAGCCGGGGGCCAGCAGATAGGAGGCCAGCGCGATCCGGGGAGCCGGAGCCTCCCGCAACGCCCGCAGGGCCTCCCCCAGCGGCGGGCTGCCCGCCGAGGCGAACGCGGCCGTCACCGGGCGGGACAGCCGAGCCGCCAGCAGGCGCGCCGCCGCGCGCACGTCGGCCAGCGCGGCGGGGTCGGACGAGCCCGCCGCGCCCAGGACCACCGCGTCGGTGTGCCGCAGTCCCGCGGCGGCCAGCCTCCTGGCCAGCACCGCGGTCAGCAGCGGGTGCGGCCCCAGCGGGGGCGCCACCGCCACGTCCGGCCGCGCGGCGGCGACCACCGCCGGCAGGTCGATGTGGACGTGGTACCCGCCGGCCAGCAGCAGGGGGACCACCACCACGGGGCCGGGCACGGCGGGCAGCACGTCGGCCAGCAGGGGCGGGCTGATCTCCAGGTGGGCCAGCTCCACCCGCCGCCCGGGACGGGCCCGCCGCACCGCGTCCCGCAGCCCGGCGAGCGTCTCCTCCCCCGCGGCGCTGCGCGTGCCGTGCGCGGCCAGGACGAGCGTCGTCACCCCGTCACACCGCCCCGCCGCGCTCGCACGCCAGCCGGTAGCCGCGCTTGACGACCGTCTCGACGATCCCCGGGGGGCCCAGGGCCCGGCGCAGGCGGGTGATCGCCATCTCGACGGCGTGCTCGGCCGAGTCGCGGGAGGGGCCGCCGGGCAGGACGGTCCGCAGCTCCGAACGGGCCACCACGTGGCCGGGCTTGTCCGCCAGCCGCTTGAGCACCGCCATCGGGGCGGGCGGCAGCGGCTTGAGCTCGCCGTCCACGACGACGGCGTGGCCGCGGATCTCCAGCCCGTGCCCGCCCGCGACCAGGCGGGTGACGCCGTGGGCGGGCAGGTGCCGGGCGAGGGTGCGGGCCAGCGCGCCGAGGCGGGAACGCTCCGGCTGCACCACCGGCACCCCGCGCTCCTGCAGCGGCGCGGCGGTGACCGGCCCCACGCAGGCGGCCACGACCGGCCCGGCGAAGGCCGCCAGCAGCGCCTCCTCCAGCCCGTCGGCACGGGCCGCGGACAGCATCGCCAGCACCGCCGGGGCGCTGGTGAAGGCCACCGCGTCCACCGCTCCCGAGACCGTCTGGCTGATCAGCCGACGCAGCGGCGAGGGGTCGCGGTAGGGCAGCCACCGGTAGACCGGCACCTCGATGACCTCGGCCCCCGCCCCGCGCAGCGCGCCGACGAAGCCGGTCAGCGGCTCCCCGTGCAGCTGCACGGCGATCCGGCGCCCGCGCAGGTCCTGGGCGAGCAGGTACTGCTTGACCTCCTCGCACGACTCGGTGGCGGGCGTCCAGTGGTCGTTCAGCCCCGCCGCGCGCACCGCGCCGCGCGCCTTGGGCCCCCGGGTGAGCAGCCGGGCCGAGGCCAGGTGCGCCGCCAGCTCCGCCGACAGGCCCCACCCCTCCGCGGCGGCCATCCACCCGCGGAAGCCGACCCCCGTGGTGATCACCACGTCGTGGACCGGGCCCGCCAGTGCCGTCCGGGTCGCGGCCAGCAGGTCCGCGTCCTCGGCCAGCGGCACCAGCCGGATCGCCGGGGCCTGCACCACCCGGGCGCCCCGCCGCTCCAGCAGCGCGCAGAACTCCTCGCGCCGCCGGGTCGCGGTGACCCCGATGGTGAAGCCGGCCAGCGCGTCGGGCTCGGTCTCCGGGGAGGCCGCGGCCGGGGGTGCCGGAGCGTTCACGGGAGTCTCACTTCCACCGCGCCGCCGCTCCGGCGGACCGGATAGACCGGTACGGCCACCGCCGGATCGTCCAGGCACACCCCGGTCACCAGCGAGAAGACCTGCTTGTGCATGGGCGAGGCCACGGTCGGCTCCGGGCCGCGGCTGCCGACGATGCCCCGCGACAGGACGTACGCCCCGCTGAACGGGTCGCGGTTGCCGATCGCGTACAGGGCCCCGTCGAAGGTGCGGAACACCGCGACCTGGTGTCCGTCCACCAGGACGCAGACGCCCTCCTCGGGCATCAGGTCGTGGTAGGCGCAGACCGGGGTCCAGCCGCCGGTCCGCGTGCCCGCGGCCGGGTTCTCGCGCAGGACGGTCATCGGGAAATCCCTCCTCTTTGCGGTGGTGGGGTCGGGCGGACGGGCCGTTCAGGAGCGGACCGCCTCCAGCGGGATCAGCACCGGCTTGACCTGTTCACGCTCGGTCTCGAAGGCGATCGACGGGTCCGGGGTGCCGGGCGCGTTGACGAAGGAGACGAAGCGCCGCAGCCGGTCGGGGTCCTCCAGGACGGCGCGCCACTCGTCGGCGTAGCCGGCGACGTGCCGCTCCATCTGCGCCTCCAGCTCGGCGCAGATGCCCAGCGAGTCCTCCAGGACGACCTGCTTGACGTAGTCGAGCCCCTGGTTCTCCAGCCAGGCCGAGGTGCGCTGGAGCCGGTCGGCGGTGCGGATGTAGAACATCAGGAACCGGTCGATGACGCGGATCAGCTCGTCGGTGGACAGGTCGGAGGCGAACAGGTCGGCGTGCCGGGGCGTGAAGCCGCCGTTGCCGCCGACGTAGAGGTTCCAGCCCTGCTCGGTGGCGATGACGCCGAAGTCCTTGCCGCGGGCCTCGGCGCACTCGCGGGCGCAGCCGGAGACGGCCGACTTCAGCTTGTGCGGCGAGCGCAGCCCCCGGTAGCGCAGCTCCAGCGCGATGGCCAGGCCCACCGAGTCCTGCACGCCGTACCGGCACCAGGTGGAGCCCACGCAGGACTTGACCGTGCGCAGCGCCTTGCCGTACGCGTGGCCGGACTCGAAGCCGGCGTCGACCAGGCGCTTCCAGATCAGCGGGAGCTGCTCCACCCGCGCGCCGAACAGGTCGATCCGCTGCCCACCGGTGATCTTCGTGTAGAGGCCGAAGTCGCGGGCGACCTCGCCGATCACGATGAGCTTGTCGGGGGTGATCTCCCCGCCGGGGATGCGCGGGACCACCGAGTAGGTGCCGTTGCGCTGGATGTTGGCCAGGAAGCGGTCGTTGGTGTCCTGCAGCGCGGCCTGCTCGCCGTCGAGGATGTGGCCGGTGCCGAGCGAGGCGAGGATGGAGGCGACGACGGGCTTGCAGATGTCGCAGCCGCGCCCGGTGCCGTGCTCGGCGATCAGCTGGGAGAACGTCGTGATGCCGCGGACCCGGACGATGTCGAACAGCTCGGCCCGGCTGTGGGCGAAGTGCTCGCACAGGGCCTTGGAGACCTCGACGCCCGACTTCACGAGGATCTGCTTGAGCATCGGCACGCAGCTGCCGCAGGTGGTGCCCGCGCGGGTGCACGCCTTGATCTCCGCGACGTCGGTCAGGCCCTGCTCCGCGATGGCGCGGCAGATCTCGCCGTGCGTGACGTTGTTACAGGAGCAGACCTGCGCGTCGTCGGGCAGGTCCGTGTCCGCGGGGCCGCCGGTGAACAGCAGCTCGCCCGGCGTGCCCGGCAGCTCGCGGCCGACGAAGGGCTTGAGCGTGGTGTACGGCGTGGCGTCGCCGACGCAGATGCCGCCCAGCAGGGTGCGGGCGTCGTCGCTGACGAACAGCTTCTGGTAGACGCCGGTGACCGGGTCCATGAAGGTCACGTCGAGCGCGCCGTCCATCGCGCCGAACTGGGCGACCTCCACGCCGAGCAGCTTGAGCTTGGTGGACGGGTCGGCGCGGGTGAAGACCGCCCCGCCGCCCATGATGCGGTCGGCGGCGACCTCTGCCATGGTGAAGCACGGCCCGACGAGGCCGTGGACCACGCCGTCGTGCAGGGCGCACTCGCCGATCGCGTAGATCGCCGGGTCGCTGGTGCGCATGCCGTCGTCGACCGCGATGCCGCCGCGCTCGCCGACCGCCAGGCCGCCGGCGCGGGCCAGCTCGTCGCGGGGCCGCACGCCTGCGGAGAAGACCACGACCTGCGCCTCGACCGTCTCGCCGTCCGGCTTGACCAGGCCCGCGACACGGCCGTCCGGCCCGGCGACGATCTCGGCGACCCCGGCTCCGGTGTGCACGCGCAGGCCCAGCGCCTCGACGTGGCCGCGCAGCACCGCGCCGCCGCCGGAGTCGACCTGGCGGGGCATGAGCCAGCCGCCCATCTCCACCACGTGCGTGTCCAGGCCCAGCCCGCGCAGCGCGTCGGCGGCCTCCAGGCCGAGCAGCCCGCCGCCGATCACCACGCCGGCCGTGGCGCCCCGCGAGGCCCCGCGGATCGCGTCCAGGTCGTCGATGGTCCGGTAGACGAAGCAGCCGTCCAGGTCCCTGCCCGGCACCGGCGGCACGAACGGGCTGGAGCCGGTGGCGAGCACGAGCACGTCGTACGGCTCGGCGTGCCCGTCGGCCGTCGTCACCGTCCGGCCCTGCCGGTCGATCGCGGTGACCGCGGAGCCGAGCCGGAGCACCACGCCCTCGGGCACCGGGTAGGTGAGGTCCTCGGCGCTCCTGCCCGCCAGATAGGAGGTGAGCGCCACCCGGTCGTAGGCGGGCCGGGGCTCCTCCCCCAGCACCGTGATCCGCCCGTCGAACCCGCGCCCGGTCAGCGTCTCGACCAGCCGGTACGCCGTCGGCCCGTACCCCACCACGACAAGCCTTCGCATGGTCGCCTCCGCCTCCACGATCCCGTTCTCCCCGTCCGTTCCGGTCCGCCCGCGGCCGCGGCCTCCTCCGCCGGCCCCGCCGCGCTTCCCGGCTCGCTCGCTCACGCGGAGACCCCCTCCTGCTCGCACAACCAGCCGACGATGCCCTCGACCGCGTCGCGGCAGCCGCCGCAACCGGTCATGGCGCGCGTGGCGGCGGCCACGGCCTCCACGTCGCGGGCGCCGGACTCCCAGCACGCCCTGATCTGGCCCTTCGTCACGTTGTTGCACTGGCACACCTTCGCCGCGTCCGGCATCCGGACCGGGCTGTCGGCCACCGCCGCCCCGGCCAGGCCGGGGAAGAGCAGGCCCGCCCGGTCGCCGGGCACCGGCGCGCCCCGGTCGAACAGCTGGGTGACGGTGCCCACCGCCGCCGTCTCGCCGAGCAGGATCGCCCCGACCAGGCGTCCGTCGCGGATGACGAGCTTGCGGTAGGTGCCGCGGGCCCGGTGGCTGAACCGGACCACCTCGGCGTCCTCCTCCGTCAGATGGGTCTCCCCCATCGCGGCCAGCTCGACGCTCCTGGCCTTCAGCCGGGTCACCAGCCGCGACCCGCGGTAACGCGCGGTCTTGTCGGCGCCGGTGACCAGGTCCGCGACCACGGCCGCCTGCTCCCAGGCCGGGGCGACCAGCCCGTAGACCGTGCCCCGGTGCTGGGCGCACTCTCCGATCGCGAAGATCGACGGGTCGTCGGTGCGCAACTCGTCGTCCACGACGATCCCGCGCTCCACCTCCAGGCCCGCCGCCGCGGCCAGGCCGGTCACCGGGCGGACCCCGCAGGCGAGCACCACCAGGTCGCCGCCGACCTCCTCGCCGCCGGCCAGCCGTACGCCGTGCTCGCCGATCTCCTCGACCACGACGCCGGTGCGGGTGCGCACGCCCAGCTCCGTCAGGGTCTCCTCCAGCACCAGCCCCGCCTCGGGGTCGAGCTGGCGCTCCATCAGGTGCCCGGCCAGATGGAGCAGCGTCACCGGCAGGCCGCGCCCGGCCAGCCCGCGCGCCGCCTCGACGCCGAGCAGCCCGCCGCCGACGACCACCGCGCCGCGCGCCGTCCGCGCCGCGGCGAGGATCGCCTGGCAGTCGTCCAGGGTCCGGAACGCGACGGCCCGCTCCGCGCCGGGCACCGGCGGCACCACGGCCTCGCTCCCGGTCGCCAGCACCAGCACGTCGTACGGCTCCCGCGCGCCGTCGGCGGTGACCACGGCCTGCGTCTCCCGGTCGATCGCGGTGACACGGGCGCCCGGCACCGCCGTCACCGCGTGGTCGGCGTACCAGGCGGGGTCCAGCAGCCGGATCTGGTCCGGCAGCATGGTCCCGGCCACCACGTTCGACAGCAGCACCCGGTTGTACGGCTGCCGGTCCTCGGCGCCGAAGACGGTCACCCTGATGTCCTTGTCACGGGCGCGGACCTCGCTCACCAGGCGGGCGCCCGCCATCCCGTTGCCCACGACGACAAGCCGGGTCATCCGACACGCTCCAGTCTCACGGCGCACAGCTTGAACTCCGGCATCCGGGACACCGGATCGAGTGCGGGATTGGTCAGCAGGTTGGCTCCGGCCCAGTGGAACGGCATGAACACCGTGTCGGACCGGATCGCCGGGTTCACCCGGGCCACGCCCTCGGTCTCCCCTCTGCGGCTGACCACTCTCAGCCTCTGGCCCGCCGAGACGCCGAGGCGCTCGGCCAGGTCGGGGTGGATCTCCACGAACGTCCCGGAGACGACCGCGTTGAGGGCGGCGATCCGGCGGGTCTGGGCGCCGCTCTGGTAGTGGGCCAGCACCCGGCCGGTCGTCAGGTACAGCGGGTAGTCGGCGTCGACGTCCTCACCCGGGGGACGGTGCTCGACCGGCACGAAGCGGGCGCGCCCGTCGGGGGTGGCGAAGCGGTCCAGGAAGGGGCGGGGCGTGCCGGGGTGGCCGGTGCCCGGGCAGGGCCAGAAGACGCCGGTCTCGGCGGCGACCCGCTCGTAGGTGATGCCGGAGTAGTCGGCGATCCCGCCGGCGCTGGCGCGGCGGAGCTCGTCGAAGACCGCGCGCGGGTCCGCGGGGAAGCCCGCGGCCCCCCTCGGCCCGTCGGCGGGCCCGCCCAGCCGTACGGCCAGGCCCTGGATGATCTCCAGGTCGGTGCGGACCCCCGGCGGCGGGTCCAGCGCCCTGCGGCGGAGCAGGACCCGGCCCTCCAGGTTGGTCATGGTGCCCTCCTCCTCGGCCCACTGGGCGGTGGGGAGCACGACGTCGGCCAGGGCGGCGGTCTCCGACAGCACGAGGTCGGAGACCACCAGCAGGTCCAGGGACCTCAGCCGGTCGGCGACGTGCCCCGCGCGCGGGGCGGAGATCACCGGGTTGGAGCCGAACAGCAGCAGCGCGCGCGGCCCGGCCGGCGTGCCGAGGGCGTCGAGCAGCTCGTAGGCCGAGCGTCCGGGGCCCGGGATCTCGGCGGGGTCGATCCCCCAGACCTCCGCCACGTGCTCGCGCGCGGCCGGGTCGTCGATCCTCCGGTAGCCGGGGAGCTGGTCGGCCTTCTGCCCGTGCTCGCGGCCGCCCTGCCCGTTGCCCTGGCCGGTCACGCAGCCGTAGCCGGAGCCCGGCCGGCCGGGCAGCCCCAGGGCGAGGGCCAGGTTGATGAAGGCGGTCACGGTGTCGGTGCCCTTGGCGTGCTGCTCGGCGCCGCGCCCGGTGAGGATCACCGCGCGGTCCACCGTGCCGAGGATCTCCACGGCCAGGCGCAGCTGCGCGACCGGCACCCCGGTGACGCGCTCGACCCGCTCGGGCCACCAGGCCGCCACCGAGGTGGCGACCGCCTCGAAGCCGTTGGTCCGCTCGGCCACGTACGCGCCGTCCACGTGGCCCTCGGTGATCGCCAGGTGGAGCAGGCCGAGTGCGAGCGCCAGGTCCGTGCCGGGGGCCGGCTGCAGGTGGAGGTCGGCCAGGCGGGCGGTGGCGGTGCGGCGGGGGTCGGCGACGACCAGGCGGCCGCCCCGCTCCCGCATCGCGGCCAGGTGGCGGACGAACGGCGGCATGGTCTCGGCCATGTTGCCGCCCGCCAGCAGCACCGCGCCGGCCCCGGCCAGGTCGGTGATCGGGAAGGGCAGCCCGCGGTCCATGCCGAAGGCGCGGTTCGACGCCGCGGCCGCCGACGACATGCAGAACCGGCCGTTGTAGTCGATCTGGCTGGTCCGCAGCACCACCCGGGCGAACTTGCCCAGCAGGTAGGCCTTCTCGTTGGTGAGGCCGCCCCCGCCGAACACGGCCACGCCGTCGGGGCCGTGTTCCGCCTGCAGCGCGCGGATCCGGTCCGCGACGAAGTCCAGCGCCTCGTCCCAGCCGACCGGCTCGCCGTGCAGGAGCGGGGTGGTGAGCCGCGCACCGCCGGCCAGGAGCTCTCCGGCGGTCCAGCCCTTCTGGCAGAGCCCCCCGGAGTTGGCCGGGATGTCCGTCCGCGGGGTGATCTCCACCGTGCCGGTCCCACCGGCTCCGCCGGCTCCCGCGGCTCCCCCGGCGACGTTCATGCCGCACTGCAGGGCGCAGTACGGGCAGTGGGTCGCCACCGGCGCCTTCACAGGATCCAGGGTGGGAAGTGAGATCGGCATGGGTCCGATGGTGCTTTCGGGCGGTTTCACCGCTGGGTCCCTCCTGTTACCGCTGTGCTACAAGCCGCTAACCGCGTTCACGCCCGCCTCGACCCGGCCGTGAGGTTCCGGGCACGGGCGGAGGGCCGCTCAGACGCGGGCGGCCGCCAGGCTCGGGACCGAGCCCGCGGTCCGCAGGTAGCACGCCCACGTCACGGCCGCGCAGATCGCGTAGAACCCGGCGAAGGCGGCCAGCGCGGCCCCCGCGCCGCCCGTCGCGGCGATGGAGCTGCCGAACCCGCGGTTGATGAAGAAGCCGCCGAAGGCGCCGACGGCGGAGATGATGCCGACCGCTGCCGAGGCGTCGCGCTTGCCGGCGGCGAGCGCGGCCTCGTAGGCCGGGGTCCCGGCCGGCACCCCGGCGGTGGCCTTGGCCCGGAAGATCGCCGGGATCATCCGGTAGGTCGAGCCGTTGCCGACCCCGGTGGTGGCGATCAGGAGCATGTAGGCGCCGAAGAACAGCGCGAAGGAGTGCTGGGCCAGCCCCTGCCAGACCAGCGCCACCGCGCCGGCCATCGCACCGAAGTTGACGAGCGTCACCCGGGCCCCGCCGATCCTGTCCGCGAGCCAGCCGCCGGCCGGGCGGACCAGCGAGCCCACCAGCGGGCCGAGGAAGGCCAGCGAGACCAGGGAGGCCGCCTCGGGGAACTGGCTGTTGATCAGGAGCGGGAAGGCGGTGGAGTAGCCGATGAACGAGCCGAAGGTGCCGATGTAGAGCACCGACATGATCCAGGTCTGCGCCCTCCCGGCGATCTTCAGCTGCTCCTTCGGCTCGGCCTTGGCCGTGGTCAGGTTGTCCATGAAGAAGAAGGCGCCGAGCGCGGCGGCCAGGATGAAGGGGACCCAGAACAGCCCGGCGGCGGCCAGCCCGAACGCGCCGATGATCAGCGGCATGACGAGCTGGACGGAGCTGACGCCGATGTTGCCGCCCGCGGCGTTGAGGCCGAGCGCCGAGCCCTGCTTGCTCTGCGGGTAGAAGTAGGTGATGTTGGCCATGCTGGAGGCGAAGTTCCCGCCGCCCAGGCCCGCGGTGGCCGCGATCACCAGGAAGACCCAGTACGGCGTGGCGGGATCGCTCACCGCCACGGCCAGCGACACGGCGGGGACGAGCAGGAGCAGGGCGCTGACCACCGTGAAGTTCCGGCCGCCGAACTTCGCCGGCCCGAAGGTGTAGGGGATGCGCAGCGCCGAGCCGACCAGGTTCGGCACGGAGACGATCCAGAAGAGCTGGTCGGTCGAGAACCGGTAGTCGCCGAGCTTGACGGCCACGATGCTCCACACCGTCCAGAGCGTGAAGCCGAGGTGCTCGGCGAAGATGGAGAAGACCAGGTTGCGCCGGGCGACCTTCCTCCCCCGGCTCTCCCAGAAGGCGGGGTCGTCGGGCCGCCATTCGGTGATCCAGCGCGTGGCCGTCATTCTTCCTCCTGCTGCGGTTTCCGGGGGGATTCGGTACGGAAACCTAGGAGGAGGGCGTTACGCACATTCACGTTCTGTGATGGTGCACCGTTACGTGTGTCTAACCGCTGAAATACGCGATGCACACGCCGCACGTCCGCAACGCGGTGGAAACATGACCGGATTCCCAGCCGGGGTTGGGATTCGACGGCGCGGGGAATCGTTACGCCTGTCAGATCCGCCGCTTCGGGGAGTGCGCGTGGCCGTCCAGCCGATCCGACCGTTCAGCGATCCCGTGCTACGCACCGTGGCCGAGCCGGTGACGACCTTCGACCGCGAGCTGCGCGGTCTGGTCAAGTCCCTCCAGGCCACCCTGCGCGCGGGCGCGGACCGCGCCGGACTGGCCGCCCCGCAGATCGGCGTCCCGCTCCGGGTGCTCGTCTACGCGGCCGACGGGCGGGCCGGCCATCTCGTCAACCCGCGGCTGGAGCCGTCCGAGCGGAAGGTCACCGCCGAGGAGGCCTGCCTGTCGGCGCCCGGCCTGTGGTGGCCGCTGGAGCGCTCCTACATGGTGACCGCCCGGGGGCGCGACATGTTCGGCAAGCCCGTCACCGTCCGCGCGCTCGGCACGCTCGCCCGCGTCCTGCAGCACGAGGCCGACCACCTCGACGGCGTGCTGCTGCCCGACCGCCTCACCGAGGCGGAGCGGGAGCGCTTCCTGCGGCGCGTCCCGTCCTGACCGGTGGACCGGCGGGGCGGGTCCACCAGGGCTCTTGCCATCCATCTGGATTTCAAGTAACTTGAAGAAGTTGCCGTCGCAGTTTTCAGTGAGCTTGTCATCTCAAGTGCTCGGAAGTCCGTCGACAGCGGGCGTTCCAGCTTTCTCCGGATGGTCTCCGCGGATGCATGGCAGTGTCCGCAGTGCAGCCCCGCACCGCCGACCCGGCGGTCCGGTGAGGCTCCCAACAAGGAGAAAACAGTCTTGTCTGAAGGCACCGTCAAGTGGTTCAACGCCGAAAAGGGCTTCGGATTCATCGCTCCGGATGACGGCAGCGCCGACGTGTTCGTGCACTTCTCGGCGATCAACTCCAGCGGCTACCGCAGCCTGGAGGAGAACCAGCGGGTCAGCTTCGTCACCACCCAGGGCCAGAAGGGCCCGCAGGCCGACCAGGTCCAGCCTCTCTGACGCGTTCAGAGCCTTCCGGGCCCGCACCGCCTCAGGCGGTGCGGGCCCGGCCCTTTTCCATGCTTTCCCGGGCCCGGCCCTTTTCCAGACCTTCCCGGGCCCGGCTCTTCTCCATGCTTTCCCGGGCCCGGCCCGCGCGCCCTTCGCGCGCAGGCGCACCGTGCCGCGGCGCGCCTGCGCCTTGCGAACCCGGAACCGTCAGAGCGTGACGCCGAGCAGCGCGTCCGCGACGTCCCTGACGAGCGCGGGCGCCTGCGGGTCGGTGCCGCCCTCGGACAGCGCCTGCTCGGCCCAGGCGTCGATGACGGCCAGCGCCCCGGGCGCGTCCAGGTCGTCGGAGATCCGGGCGCGGACCCCGTCGAGCACCCGGCCGGCCTCGGGCCCCGCCTCCATGCCGGCCGCCGAGCGCCAGCGGGCCAGCCGTACCTCGGCGGAGGCCAGCTGGTCGGCGGTCCACTCCCAGTCGGTGCGGTAGTGGTGCGCGAGCAGGGCCAGCCGGATGGCCATGGGGTCGCTCTCCCGGCGGAGCCGGGAGACGAAGACCAGGTTGCCGCGGGACTTCGACATCTTCTCGCCATCGAGGGCGATCATGCCTGCGTGCACGTACGCCCTGGCGAAGGGCCACTCGCCGGTGGCCACGTGGCCCTCGTGCGCGCCGCACTCGTGGTGCGGGAAGATCAGGTCGGAGCCGCCGCCCGCGACGTCGAAGCCGCTGCCGAGGTTGGCCAGCGCGATCGCGGTGCACTCGATGTGCCAGCCGGGGCGCCCCGGGCCGAACGGCGAGGGCCAGGACGGCTCGCCCGGCCGCTCGGCGCGCCACAGCAGCCAGTCGAGCGGGTGCTTCTTCCCGGCCCGCCCCGGGTCGCCGCCGCGCTCGCCCGACAGCTCCAGCATCCGCTCCTCGGAGTAGCCGGAGACCGCGCCGAACTTGGGGGCGGCGGCCACGTCGAAGTAGACGTCCCCGTCGAGCTCGTAGGTGGCGCCCTTGTCGCGCAGGCCCGCGATCAGCTCGGCGACCAGGTCGATCGACTCGGTGACGCCGACGTACTCGCGGGGCGGGAGGATGCGCAGCGCCTCCATGTCGGTCCGGAACAGCTCGATCTCGCGCTCGGCGAGCTCCCGCCAGTCCTGCCCGGTCTGCGCGGCGCGCTCCAGGAGCGGATCGTCGACGTCGGTGGTGTTCTGGGTGAAGTGCACCTCGTGACCGGCGTCCCGCCAGGCGCGGTTGACCAGGTCGAAGGCGAGGTAGGTGTTGGCATGGCCCAGGTGGGTGGCGTCGTAGGGCGTGATCCCGCAGACGTACATCCGCGCGGTGGGTCCCGGCTGTGTGGGGACGACCTCTCCTGCGGCGGTGTCGAACAGCCGCAACGGAGCACCAGCACCAGGGAGCCGAGGAACCTTCGGCGCAGACCACGATCTCATGTAGCGAGCCTATCCAGCAGACGGACCACCCCGATCACCCCGGGGCGGTGGATACGGGGGCGTCCATGACAACCACCGGGGCGGTCCCGCTCATTCCTGAGCGGTGCCCTCCGCCCTCTCCGGCAGGACGCGGCGGAACGCCGCGGGGTCGCCGGGGTCTCCGGTGAAGTCGTAGCGGACCCCCTCGGCGGCGAGGGCGAGCAGGGTGACCGAGAGGGAGGCGAACACCCGGCCGTCGGGGAGCTCGTGGCGGACGATCATCGCGCGCGGGTCGCCGGCCGGCAGGCCCGCCCCGGTGGCCAGGAAGGCCCACTCCCCCCACGGCCCGTCCAGCGCGGCGGGCCGCGGGGCCCGGGCGAACCGGGGGCGGAAGAACGCGACGCGCTCGTTCTCCTCGCCGCTCTCCAGCCCGCTGTTGACGATCATGTGGGTCCCGGCCGGCAGCTCCGTCGCGGTCCGCGCGGCCCCGTCCCAGCTCCACAGGCGCGCTCCGGCGGGCTCGGCCAGCACCAGGTGGAAGGGGTCGTAGCGGGTCAGGTCCAGCTCCGGCAGCCGGCCCTCGGCCGCCGCCAGCAACGGCAGCTCGCCCCGGGAGCGGCGGCCCCGCTCGGGCGCGGGCACGCCGTGGCCGTTGAGCAGCGCGGCGGCCCGCCGGGCGGCGGGGTCGACCGCCAGCCAGGTGCCGCCCGCGAGCAGGTCCCGGCCGCCGACCAGTCCGGGCCAGTGCTCCGCCGGGGGCGTCCAGGGGCGGCCGGTGAACTCGTCACGGACGCCGGCCAGGACCAGGGGGACCGCGGCGCCGGGGGCGACGCTGACGACAACCGTGCACATGCCCGGCAGGCTACGCCTCCGCCGGCGGCCCGCCCGGACCGGGCCGCCCGCACGGGCGCGGACGGGGCACGGCCCGCCCGGCCACGCGGCCCGCCGGATACCAGCGGAGCACGGCCCCGCCCCGGGGCGGGCGGCTCAGATCGGCGGCCAGGGCAGGGCGGGCCAGTCCTGGGAGGGCCGCGGGTGCGTCCCGGTGTCCAGGAGCCTGCGGACCCGCATCCAGGTGGCCTCCACCTCGGCGAGCGTGAGGAGCTCCCGGAGCCGGCGGCCCAGAGCGCCCCGCTCCAGCTCCCGCTCCAGGCGGGCCAGGACGTTCACGGCCTCCCGGGACAGGGGCCTGCCGCGCCACTGCCAGAGCACGGTGCGGAGCTTGTCCTCGGTGGAGAAGCAGACGCCGTGGTCCACCCCGTAGACGTGCCCGTCGGCGAGCGGGAGCAGGTGGCCGCCCTTGCGGTCGGCGTTGTTGACGACGGCGTCGAAGACGGCCATCCGCCGCAGGGCGGGCTGGCGGCTGCGGATCAGCGCCATCAGGTCGGCCTCGGGATCGGCGTCCACCCACAGCTGGCACATGCCGGGGCCGAAGGGCCCGTCCCGGTAGACCGTCGGGGGGACGATCCGCCAGCCGGTCGCCACGGAGACCTCGAAGGCCGCGACCTCCCGGGCGGCCAGGGTGCCGTCGGGGAAGTCCCAGAGCGGCCGCTCCCCCCGCACCGGTTTGTAGACGCAGGCGGCGGCGAGACCGCCCAGCCGGACCGAGCAGTAGAGCGTCATGTTCGTCGCCTCGACCAGCCGGCCGGCGACCTCGAGGTGACCGTCGCGGAGCAGCCTCAGCGCGGAGGCGTCGTCCAGTCCCGCCGCGGGCGGCGCGCTCAGCGTGGGCTCGCTTTCGGCACTCATTCGCCTCCTCCAGCGGATGACGCGGCACTACCCCGGAAACCGTTGAGCCGCACGCAGATGTGCCCCTCCGCGTCGAGCGGGAGCCCGCAGAGCGGGCAGGGCGGGCGGCCCGCGGCGACGAGGGCCATCGCCCGCCGGCTGAAGGCCCTGGCCGCGGCCGGGCTGATGCGGACCCGCAGGACGGCGGGCTCGGCGAGGAGGGACGGCTCGAACTCCTCGTCCTCCGCCACGGCCTCCTGCGCCTCGATCACCACCTGGGACGTCTCGGGGTCCCAGGCGAGCGTCATCGTGCCGACCCGGAAGTCCTCGGTGATGGGCATGTCGAGAGGGTCGTTGTCGGTGAGGCCCTCCGGCGCGGCCGCGGGGACCTGGGCGCTGCCCCCGCTGCGGCGCAGCACCTCGTCGAGCAGCTCGTCGAGACGGTCCGCGAGCGCGGCCACCTGGAACTTCTCCAGCCCGACGGTGGTCAGCCTCCCCGCGCCCCGGGCCTGCAGGAAGAAGGCCCGCGAGCCCGGCTGCCCCACCGCACCAGCCACGAACCTCTCAGGTGGGTCGTAGTCGAACACCGGCATAGCCCCGACCTTACGTGGTCCCGGATCCGCCGCCGACTGCGGCGTCGCTCACGGTGGAGTTTTCTCCCCCGTCCACTTCCTCCGAACCCTCCGGGGGTCGCAATCCGGTCACATCTGAGCCCACGTCGTTGAGCCTGAGCACGAAGGGGCGCAAGGGGGTGTAGCGAATGACGGTGAGCGAGGCGGGGTCGGCCGTTATCCGCTGGAACTGGTCCAGGTGCAGGCCCAGGGCGTCGGCCACCACGGCCTTGATCACGTCGCCGTGGCTGCAGACGAGGTAGACGCCGCGGGGGCCGAGGCGGGCGTTCCACTCGCGGACGGCGGTCACCGCGCGGTGCTGGACCGCGGCGAGGGACTCCCCTCCGGGGAACGTCACCGCGCTCGGGTGGGCCTGCACCACCGGCCAGAGCGGGTCCTTCGCGAGCTCGGCGAGCGGGCGGCCGGTCCACTCGCCGTAGCGGCACTCCCCGAACCGCTCGTCGGTCAGCACCTCCTGCCCGCGCCCGCCGGCGACCGCCCGCGCGGTCTCCAGGCAGCGCTCCAGCGGGCTGGAGACGATCGCGTCCAGCTCCAGGGAGGCCAGCCGCAGCGCCAGGGCGTCCGCCTGGGCCCGGCCGGCGTCGCTGAGATGGACGCCCGGGGTCCACCCGGCCAGCACCGGGCCGGTGAGCGGGGTCAGGCCGTGTCTTGCCAGCAACAGCGTCGTCACGGCACCAAGTGTTGCAGCAGTCGCTCCCTCGTTTTTACCCATCCGGGCGGTAACCTGGCCGGATCATGGAGCAGCGCTATGTCGGCCGGAGCGGCCTGTCGGTGTCCCGCCTCGGGCTCGGGACGATGACGTGGGGGCGCGACACCGGCGCGGAGGACGCCGCGGCACAGCTCCGCGCCTTCGCCGACGCCGGCGGCACCCTCATCGACACCGCCGACGTCTACACGGGCGGCGAGGCCGAGCGGCTGCTCGGGCGCCTGCTCCGCGACACGGTGCCGCGCTCGGAGCTGGTGCTGTCCACCAAGGCCGTGCTCACCCCGGCCGGGAGGCGTCCCCGGGACGCCTCCCGGCGGCACCTGATCGCCGCCGCCGACGCCTCCCTGTCCCGCCTGGGGGTCGACGACGTGGACCTGTGGCAGCTGCACGCCTTCGACCCCGAGGTGCCGCTGGAGGAGACCCTGGCCGCGGTGGACGTCATCGTCTCCTCGGGCCGCGCGGCCTACGCCGGGGTGTGCGACTACACCGGCTGGCAGCTCGCCGCGGCGGCCGTCGCCCAGCAGGCCGTCCCCGGCCGCACGCCGATCGTCGCCGCCCAGGTCGAGTACTCCCTGCTGGCCCGGGAGCCCGAGCGCGACCTGCTGCCCGCCGCCGAGCACGTCGGCGCCGGGGTGCTGGCGTGGTCGCCGCTGGGGCGCGGAGTCCTCACCGGCAAGTACCGCACGGGCATCCCCGCCGACTCCCGGGCGGCGACCCCGCACCTGGCCGACTTCGTCACGCCGTACCTCGACGAGCGGTGCCGCCGCGTCGTGGAGTCGGTGGCCACCGCCGCCGAGGGCCTCGGTGTCTCCCCGCTGGCCGTGGCCCTGTCCTGGGTCCGCGACCAGCCGGGGGTGGCCGCGGCCATCGTGGGCGCGCGCACCCGGGCCCAGCTGGTCGACGCGCTCGGGGCGGAGGACCTGACGCTGCCGGTGGCGATCAGGGAGGCGCTCGACGACGTCTCCGCGGATTGAGACCGGACCGGAAAAGCCGGGAAGGCCGGAAACAGCCGGAACACCACGGGAACCCTGCCGGAACAGGGACGGCAAGAGACGGAGGAGCGCAGCGGAAATCCTTGTGCGCACGGGGAAGCCATATAGAACGAGAGTCTTTCTCGCGTGTCACTAGTCGATACCGAATCGCAACTTTCCGTGGAAAAGTTCGACCTTCACACAAAACTGTCATTCGGATGGCAGGAGGGGTTCAGTCAGGCGTCGCGGGCATGCCACCGCCGACGTGCGAGGGGGAGAGATGCGATCTGCGATCTCGGCCGGTGCGCTGGCGCTGGCGCTGGGCGGCGGGCTCTCCGTGGTCGCGACCGCATCCGCGGGCGCCGCGCACGCGGCCGACTGCGACAAGGGCGGCGGACTGCTGGGCGGGGTCACCGGCGGGCTCTGCCAGGCGGTGGACGGTGTGACCAACGCCGTGGACGGGCTGACGGGCTCCGTCCTGTCCCCGGTGACCGAAGGGCTCGACCAGACGACGGAGAAGGTCCTCAAGCCGCTCGGCCAGGCCGTGCCGACCGCGAAGCCGAAGGCGACGCCCGGGAGCGGGGGCGCCTCCGCCAAGCCCCCGTCCGAGCCGGAGGGAAAGGACGGGAGCGGGGGGCCGGGCCGAGACGGCGGTGGAGTGCTGCCCGACCTCCTCGACGTCTGCGTCTCCGTCGGCGGCGGGTGCGGCGGCTCCCCGGCGTCCTCGGCACCCGAGCAGAGTACGCGGCCGGCCGCGACCGCGCGGCCCCGCCCGGGGCAGAGCCGCAGGCCGGAGACCGATCGGGAACGACCGGGGAAGAAGGACCGCGAGGACCGGGAGAAGGAGGGGTCGCAGGCCCCGCTCCCCTCGCACTTCCCGGCCCGCCCCCGCCAGCCGGAGCCCCGGACGCACACCACGGAGGTGCGCGACCCGGTGCTGTCCGAGCAGCCCGCCGTCGACGTCGAGGCGCCCCGGGTGGAGCCGCTCTGGCCCGGTCCCCTCATCCAGGAGCTCCAGCAGCGCATGCCGGAGGAGCGGGCCGTCACGCCCAGCAGGTCGTCCGACCCGGCCGGCACCGCCCTCACCGCCGCCCTGCTCGCGGCGGCAGTCCTCGCCGTCCGGCTGATGTACGCCAGGCGGGCCGACGAGGAGTCGATCCCGTTCGAGCCGCTGCGCGTGGGACGGCACCGCGTCGCCTAGGGCCGCGCGGGCAGCCGGGTCCTTCCGGCGCGGGCGCGCCCGTACGGCCTGCAGGGGCCCGTGCCGTACGACTTACAGGGGCCCGTGCCGTACGCCGCCCGTGCGGGGCCCGCACGGGCGCGCGGTCAGCCGCCGATCGCGTGCACGCCGCCGTCGACGTGCACGATCTCACCGGTCGTGGCCGGGAACCAGTCCGACAGCAGCGCCAGGCACGCCTTGGCCGCGGGCACCGTGTCGGCCAGGTCCCAGCCGAGCGGCGCCTTCTCCGGCCAGCTGTCCTCGAACTCCCTGAAGCCGGGGATGCTCTTGGCCGCCATCGTCCGCAGCGGCCCGGCCGCGACCAGGTTCACCCTGATGCCGTGCCTGCCGAGGTCTCGCGCCAGGTAGCGGGAGCAGGACTCCAGCCCCGCCTTGGCCACGCCCATCCAGTCGTAGACCGGCCAGGCCTTGCTCGCGTCGAAGTCGAGGCCGACGATGGCGCTGCCCTCCTTCAGCAGGGGCAGGCAGGCGACGGCCAGCGACTTGAACGAGTAGGTGGAGACCTGCAGGGCGGTCGCCACGTCCTCCCACGGCGTGTTGAGGAAGTTGCCGCCGAGGCAGCTCTGCGGGGCGAAGCCGATGGAGTGCACCACGCCGTCGAGCCCGCCCAGGTGCTCGCCCACCCGCTCGGCCAGCGAGTCGAGGTGCTCGGTGTTCTGCACGTCCAGCTCGATCACCGGGGGCGGCTCGGGCAGCCGCCTGGCGATGCGCTCGACCAGGCTGAGCCGGCCGAAGCCGGTCAGCACGATCGTGGCGCCCTCCTCCTGGGCCAGCCTGGCCACCGAGAAGGCGATCGAGGCGTCGGTCAGGACGCCGGTGACCAGGATCCGTTTGCCGTCGAGGATTCCCATGAATACCGTCCTTCGTGAAGTGCTCCGCGGATGCCCGCGAGGGTGCGCGCCCGGTTCCCGGTGCGTGCGGCGACCTTGTGTGCGATGGCCTCGGGCGCGGTGGCCCTGCGCGCGGTGGCCGTGCTCAGTGGCCCATGCCCAGGCCGCCGTCCACGGGGATCACGGCCCCGGTGATGTAGGCGGCGTCCTCGCTCGCCAGGAAGGCGACGGCCTTGGCGATCTCCTCGGGCCTGGCCTGCCGGCCCAGCGGGATGTTCTTGCGGATCCGCTCCTGCTGGGCCTCGTCCAGCACGGCCGTCATGTCGGTCTCCACGAAGCCCGGGGCGACGACGTTCACGGTGATGCCGCGCGAGGCCAGCTCGCGGGCGGCCGAGCGGGCGAAACCGATCATTCCGGCCTTGGACGCGGCGTAGTTGGTCTGCCCGGCCGAGCCGCTCATCGCCACCACCGAGGAGATGAGCACGATCCGGCCGCGCTTGAGGCGGAGCATGCCCTTGGTGGCGCGCTTGGCCACCCGGTAGGCGCCGGTCAGGTTGGCGTCGACGACCTCGGTGAAGGTCTCCTCCTTCATCATCGGCAGCAGCGTGTCCCGGGTGATGCCCGCGTTGGCGACGAGCACCTCGACCGGGCCCTGCTCGGCCTCGACCTTGCCGAACGCCGCGTCCACGTCGGCCATGCTGGTGACGTCGCACTGCACGCCGAACAGCCCCTCGGGCGGCTCCCCGGAGCGGTAGGTCACGGCGACGGCGTCACCGGCGCGTGCGAGTTCGCGGGCGATCGCGAGGCCGATGCCGCGATTGCCGCCGGTTACGAGAACAGATCGAGCCATGGAGCCGACGCTATCCGTTACTTGCCGGTAGACCTGTTATCCGCGAGGGACAAGATCGCAGGTCTAGGATCGTGGACATGCGCCAGATCGATTCCGACTTCCTCGCCCTGCCCATGAGGCGGCTGGCGGACGCGGCCCTGCAGCGTGCCCGTGACCTCGGTGCCGAGCATGCCGACTTCCGGCTCGAGCGTGTCCGCGCGGAGACCCTGCGCCTGTCGGACGCGCGGCTGGAGGGTTCCATCGACTCCGACGACCTCGGCTACGCCGTGCGCGTCGTCAAGAACGGCACCTGGGGCTTCGCCTCGGGCATCGAGCTCACCCCCGAGGCCGCGGCCGCGGTGGCCGAGCAGGCCGTCGAGGTGGCCGTCATCTCCGCCGCGGTCAACCGCGAGCCCATCGAGCTGGCCCCCGAGCCGGTCCACGCCGACGTCACCTGGGTCTCCTCCTACGAGGTCGACCCGTTCGGCGTCCCCCTGCGGGAGAAGGCCGCGCTGCTGGCCGACTGGTCGGCCGGCCTGCTGAAGGACCCGCGCGTGGACCACGTCCGGGCCTCGCTGATGCAGGTCAAGGAGCAGAAGTTCTACGCCGACACGGCGGGCACCGTCACCACCCAGCAGCGGGTGCGCCTGCATCCGGAGCTGAGCGCGATGAAGGTCGGCGAGGGCCGCTTCGAGGAGATGCGCACGCTCGCCCCGCCCGTCGGCCGGGGCTACGAGTACCTCACCGGCACCGGCTGGGACTTCCCCGCCGAGCTGGCCGAGATCCCGGCGCTGCTGGAGGAGAAGCTGAACGCCCCCTCCGTCGAGGCGGGCGTCTACGACCTGGTGATCGACCCGTCCAACCTGTGGCTGACGATCCACGAGTCGATCGGGCACGCCACCGAGCTGGACCGCGCCCTCGGCTACGAGGCGGCCTACGCCGGGACCAGCTTCGCCACCTTCGACAAGCTCGGCGACCTGGTGTACGGCTCGCCGGTGATGAACGTGACGGGCGACCGCACCGCCGAGCACGGCCTGTCCACCATCGGCTACGACGACGAGGGCGTGGCCGCCAAGGAGTTCGACATCGTCTCCGGCGGCATCCTGGTCGGCTACCAGCTCGACCGGCGCATGGCGCGGATGAAGGGCCTGGGCGCCTCCAACGGCTGCGCCTTCGCCGACTCCCCCGGGCACATGCCGATCCAGCGCATGGCCAACGTCTCGCTGCGCCCGGCGCCCGGCGGGCCCTCCACCGAGGAGCTCGTCTCCCGGGTGGAGCGCGGCGTCTACGTCGTCGGCGACAAGAGCTGGTCCATCGACATGCAGCGCTACAACTTCCAGTTCACCGGGCAGCGGTTCTACCGCATCGAGAACGGCCGGCTGGCCGGGCAGGTCCGCGACGTGGCCTACCAGGCGACGACGACCGACTTCTGGCGCTCGATGGAGGCCGTCGGCGGCGAGCAGACCTACGTGCTGGGCGGCGCGTTCAACTGCGGCAAGGGCCAGCCCGGCCAGGTCGCCCCGGTCAGTCACGGCTGCCCGTCGGCGCTCTTCCGCGGCGTGCGCGTCCTCAACACCGTGGAGGAGGGCGGCAGGTGAGCGGGTTCGAGAACACCCCGGAGAGCGAGCGGACGAGGAGCGGCATGAGCCCCCAGGAGATGATCGAAAAGGCCCTGGAGCTGTCGACGGCCGACGACACCGTCGTCATCGTCGACGCCGGCTCCAGCGCCAACCTGCGCTTCGCGGGCAACACCCTCACCACCAACGGCGTCTCCCGCTCCCTGCAGCTGACCGTGGTCTCGGTCGTCGGGAGCGGCGCGGGCGTGGTGTCGCGGGCCGCGGTCCGCCCCGACCAGCTGGCCGACGTGGTCGCCGCGGCCGACCGGGCCGCGCGGGACGCGCAGCCGTCCGAGGACGCCCGGCCGCTGGTGGCCGGCGGCGTCTCCGCCGACTGGGACGCGCCCGCCGACCCCACCTCGATCGGCGTGTTCGGCGCCCTCGCCCCCGCGCTGGGCGAGGCCTTCTCCGCCGCCGAGGCGGGGGGCCGGAGGCTGTACGGCTACGCCGAGCACACCGTCACCACCACCTTCGTGGGGTCCTCCACCGGCACCCGGCTGCGGCACGCCCAGCCCACCGGCCGGCTGGAGCTCAACGCCAAGTCCCCGGACATGAGGCGCTCGGCGTGGGCGGGCGTGGCCACCCGCGACTTCTCGGACGTGGACGTGGCCGCGCTGGACTCCTCGCTGGCCCGTCGGCTGGAGTGGGCGAAGAACCGCGTCGACCTGCCCGCGGGCCGCTACGAGACGCTGCTCCCGCCGGGGGCCGTGGCCGACCTGATGATCTACCTGTACTGGACGGCCGGGGCGCGCGACGCCTTCGAGGGCCGTACGGTCTTCTCCAAGCCGGGCGGCGGCACCCGGGTCGGGGAGACCCTCGCCCCGCTCCCGCTCCGGCTGCACAGCGACCCGGCCGCCGCGGGCCTGGAGTCCGCGCCGTTCGTGATCGCGCACGCCTCCGGCCGGCAGAGCTCGGTGTTCGACAACGGCCTGCCGCTCGCCCCGACCGACTGGATCGCGGACGGTGCGCTGGCGAACCTGATCCAGACCCGGCACTCGGCCGAGCTGACGGACCTGCCCGCCACCCCCGCCATCGACAACCTGATCATGGAAGGGCCGTCCGGGGGCAGGTCGCTGGAGGAGATGATCGCCTCCACCGAGCGGGGGCTGCTGCTGACCTGCCTGTGGTACATCCGCGAGGTGGACCCGCAGACCCTGCTGCTCACCGGTCTGACCCGTGACGGCGTCTACCTGGTGGAGAACGGCGAGGTGACCGGGGAGGTCAACAACTTCCGGTTCAACGAGAGCCCGGTCGACCTCCTCCGCCGCGTCACCGAGATCGGAGCGAGCGAGCGGACGCTGCCGCGCGAGTGGAACGAGTACTTCACCCGCACGGTCATGCCCGCGCTCCGGGTCCCGGACTTCAACATGTCGACGGTCAGCCAGGCCAGCTGAGACGGCGGCGGGCCGTTCCGGCGCGTCCGCCGGAACGGCCCGCGCGCGGAACGGCTCCGCCCGGGCGGAGCGCGGCACCGGCGGGACCCTGCGGCGGGCGGCCGGGAGTCAGCGCCGGACGAGCGGGACGGTGTGCACCCGCTCCCAGCGCCTGCCCGTCACCACCCGCGCCGTGGCGTCGCGCAGGTCGTAGACCACCGACCAGCGGGTGTGCCCCTGGGCCACCCGCGCCAGGAGGGCCATCGCGTCCTCGCCGTCCCGCACGCCCGGCATGCCGGAGACGAGGGTGCGGTAGCGGGTGTCGGCCATCCGCCGCCGCGGGCCGGTGCCGGTCATGGCGAAGTTGGTCAGCGCCCGCTCCTCGATGACGTTGAGCCTGCCGCGGGCGAACTCCACGACGACCGACCTGCCGGTGGCGTCAGCGATCATGTAATGGAGCTGCGGCCCGCCGGAGAAGTCGATGTCGTGACCGCGCATGATCTCCAGCGCCTCGTCCACAGTCGCGGCCTCGTCCAGCATGATCCGCATGATGCGGACGCTGCCCACGGCCGGCCGGCCGGCCCTCCTGGCGGGGAGTTCGCCGTCGGGGACCTGTGCCATCCCGACGGCCAGGCCTCTGTCGTTCACCCCGTCGAAGGGCGTGAGCACGGCGTGGGCCATCCGGCGCCGGGTCAGGGGATCCGCCGTGTCGGGGGCGCCCGCGTCGCCGAGCACGTAGTACAGGTCCACCAGGGAGAGCGAGGCGTGGCCGTCGGGCGGGTCGGCGTGCACGATCATCGCGGGGTGGTCGTCCCAGTCGAAGTTGCGGCCGAACAGCGCCGGGCCGCCGTCCGCGGACGCGGGCAGGGCGAACAGCGAGCACGCCCAGTCGCCCGCCTGCGCGGAGAGCAGCCGCTCGTCGAGCGGCGCCCTCCTGTCGTAGGACCCGTGGAAGGTCATCTCGTAGAGGGGGAGGTCGTCCACCCGGCGGAGGCTCTCGATCGTCCGCCGGATGTCGGACGCGCTCTGGGTGAGCACCGGCCGCGGCTGCGCGGCCGGCGCGGGATCGGCCCGCGCGCTCGCGGAGGCTTGCGCGGGCCCGGTCCCCGTGCCCGCGGAGGGAGGAGGGGCGGTCTCGCGCGGCGGCGGCGCGGAGCAGCCTCCGGCCGCCGCCACGGCCAGGGCGGCCAGGGCGGCGCAGAAGCTCCGGCGGGGGCCTGCCACACCCGCCAGTGTGCGCCGCCGGGTCCCGCGCGGCAAGAGCCGCCCGCGGGCCGGGATCCTCCCGGATCAGGAGTCCTCAAGACGGAACCCGACCTTCATGCCCACCTGGAAGTGGCCGATCTCCCCGTCGACGATGTGGCCGCGCACCTCGGTCACCTCGAACCAGTCGAGGTGGCGCAGGGTCTGTGCGGCGCGGCGGATGCCGTTGCGGACGGCCGCCTCGATGCTCTCCCCCGACGTGCCGACTATCTCGGTCACCCGGTACGTTCGATCCGTCATTCCGTCGTCCTACCCGGAAGCCCTGAGCACATGACCGTTCGCCCCCGATCGATCCGAGGTCTACGGTGGAAGGTGTGAGGGGATGGCGCAGACGCGAGGTGGTCCACGAGGTGACCGACGCCCGGCCCTCGCTCAGCGAGGACATCGGGCGGCGTGAGCGGAACTATCTGATCAAGATGGGGATCCGGCTGATCTGCCTGGTCCTCGCCTTCACCGTGCCCGCCCCGATGGCGGTCAAGCTCCTGCTCTTCGCGGGCGCGATCTTCCTGCCGTACATCGCCGTGGTCGGGGCCAACGCCCCCCGCCGGGAGGTCTCCCCCCGCCCCGGCGACTCCGGCGCCGCCGACACAGGTCAGAACGAGATTCCGCGGCACCGACGCGAGATTGGGTCGTGACCAAGTCTTGACGCATCCCACGGGTTGTAGGTGTACGCTTTAACCAAGTGCCCTGGTCCCCCGTCGGGGCACTGGTGCCGGCGTTCCGGGCCCCCGTCGGAACGCCGATGAAGCGGCGCCGGGTGGTTTGCCCCCGTAACCACCCGGCGCCGCCCTTCTTTTCCCCGCTTCTCTCCCGCCGGACCCCTTCACCCGGCCTTTACCCCGCCTTTGCCGTCCTCCCCCGGCTCCCCGGCCGGGCCGCCTAGGCGTCGCCCATCGTCTCGGTGGTCGCCCGCTCCCAGTCGCGCGCCAGCCCGGCCACCCGCTCCGCCGCGTCGGGCGGGGCCGTCCCCGCCCCCTGCGCCAGGCCCAGGATGTAGGCCGTCAGCGGTGCGGCCGGACGGGCCACGCCGTGGGCGACGTCCTTGGTGAGGTCGAGCAACGCATCCCGGTCCACCCGGGCCGGATCGACGCCGAGCTCCCTGCAGACCAGCGCGGTCCACTCCTCCAGCACGTTCACGCCTTGCTCCTCACATGCTCCAGATCGTCCAACGTGTCGCAATCGAACCACGGTTCCCCGGGCAGGTGGAGAGTGGCCGGCTCCAGCGGGGCGAGCAGCCCGCGCAGCGACCGCCCCCCGTAGCGGGCCAGCGCCTCGGCGAGCACCGCCGTACGCCAGGCACCCACGAGCCACTGCTCGTGCCCGCCGTCGTCGACGAGCACCGCGCCGGCCCCCTCGGCGGCGAGCAGCGCCGCGACGTGCTCGGCGCGCAGGAGCGGCAGGTCGGCGGCGAGCAGCACCACCCGGGGGGCGGTCACCTCCGCCAGCCCGGCCCGCAGCGCCGGGACCGGCCCGCCGCCCGGCGGGTCCTCGGTGCGGAAGACCGCCCGCTCCAGCCCGGGCCGCTCCGGTCCCACCACGATGAGGCGGTCGGCGCCGGGCACGGCGGCGGCCACCCGCTCGATGAGGGGGACGCCGCCCACGGGCAGGCCCGGCTTGTCCCGCCCGCCGAGCCGGGAGGCCTTCCCACCCGCGAGGATCAGCGCGTCGTAGCCGCTCACGGCGACGGCACCGGCCCACCGCGGCCGGGCGCCGCGGACCGCCGGTCCCGCGGCGGGGCGGCGGCGCGGACGGGACTGCGGCGGTCTCGCGACCCGGGCACGGCGCTGCTCCCCGGGGCGCTAACCGCCGATGGCCGACATCGGGCGGGACGGCTGCAGGAAGGACGGGTCGTCGATGCCGTGCCCGGCCTTCTTGGCGCGGACCGCCGCCAGCCAGCGCTCGGCGAGCTCGTCGTCGGAGGCGCCGGAGCGCATCGCCGCGCGCAGGTCGGACTCCTCGGTCGCGAACAGGCAGTTGCGGATCTGGCCGTCGGCGGTGAGCCGTACCCGGTCGCAGGCACCGCAGAACGGGCGCGTGACCGAGCCGATCACGCCGACCCGGGCCGGGCCGCCGTCGACGAGGAACAGCTCGGCGGGGGCGCTGCCCCGCTCCGCAGGGTCGGCCTCGGTCAGGTCGAAGGAGGCCCGCAGCACGGCGAGGATCTCGTCTGCCGTGATCATGTTCTCCCGGCGCCAGCCGTGCTGGGCGTCCAGCGGCATCTGCTCGATGAAGCGCAGCTCGTAGCCCCGCTCCAGGCAGTAGTCCAGCAGCGGCACGGCCTCGTGCTCGTTGATCCCGCGCATCAGCACCGCGTTGATCTTCACGGGGCGCAGCCCGGCGGCCTCGGCGGCGGCCAGGCCCGCCAGGACGTCGGCCAGCCGGTCGCGGTGGGCGAGCTTGACGAACGTCTCGCGGTCGAGGGTGTCGAGGGAGACGTTGACCCGGTGGAGCCCCGCGACGGCCAGCGGCTCGGCGAGCCGGGCCAGCCCGATGCCGTTCGTGGTCAGCGAGACCTGGGGGGCGGGGGTGAGCGCGGTGGTGCGGGCCACGATGTCGACCAGCTCGCGGCGGAGCAGCGGCTCGCCGCCGGTGTAGCGGACCTCGGTGATGCCCAGGCGCTCCACCCCGATGGTGACCAGCCGGACGATCTCCTCGGCGGTCAGCAGCTCCGGCTTGGGCAGCCAGTCGAGGCCCTCCGGCGGCATGCAGTACGAGCAGCGCAGGTTGCAGCGGTCCGTGAGGGACACCCGAAGATCCGTCGCCACTCGGCCGAACGCGTCGCGCAGCACGGGCGCCACCCCTCATCCGTCGTCGTCCAGACAGGGAGCCAGCCTAAGGCCGACCCCCTCAGCCGCCCAAAAACCGGACCTCCCAGCCTGACAACGATCGCGCCGCCCGGGTGATTCCGCCGGCCGTACGGGACTTGCGGCGCGGGCCGTACGGCGCGGCGGTCCCGGTCCGGGATCACCGGGGAGGTGCGGCGGTGCCGCCGGCCCGCCCTCCGCCGGCTCCGGTCTTGCGCTCTCCCCGGACCGTGCGGGTGAGCCGCCGGGCGGTCGCCGTCCACGACAGGCCCCACACCAGGAAGAACGGCGACCAGAGCATCAAATCCCAGCGCGCCAGCTCGCGGGCCGGCGCGGCATGCTGCGGCGGGGGCGGACGCAGGCCGGTGAGCACCAGCGCGTCGCCGATGAAGCCGAAGCCCACCGGGCCGAAGGACCGCACGATCATGAAGATCCCCGCCGTCCACGCGGCGGTGAGCAGGATCCGGCGCGGGAAGCGCCTTCCCCACGGGCGCACGGTCGCCAGCGCGACGACGACGCCGACGACCGCGACGGTGAACAGCACCCAGTGGCTGGCCACGAACAACGGGTCGCGCGCGAGCAGCCGCTGCCGCAGGTCCGGCGGGAGCGGGTCCTTGTCCGCCAGGGCGTTCGCGCCCAGCGCCTGGGCGAGTTTCATCAGGCCGTAGGCGGCGGTGCACACGCACGTGACGTACGCCGGGTGCACCGCCGGTCGTCCCCGTGCCCGGCCGCCCGGTGCCGCCGGTCCCGTCACCGTCATACCGGGCCAACGCGCCGGCGGAACGATCGGTTCCGCCCCGGACCGCTCACCGCCCGTTCCGCGCGTCCGGAAAGGGGCGCCGGGCGGGTGCCCGCGCGGTCACCGGCCGCCCGGTGACCGGCCCGGAGGCGGGCGGCCGGTGGCATCCTGGGGGAAACGGCGAACACGAGGAGCCCGGTGATGACCTCCGACCCCCACGGCACGCGGCCCGCGCTCCGGCGCACCCCCCTCAGCGCGGAGGAGAGGATCCGGGCCGAGGCTAACTTCGCCCCCCTCGTCGCCGAGCACCTGGCCACCGCCGGGCGGTTCAGGGTGAGCGCCGACACCCCGGAGACGGCGGAGCTGTTCCAGAGCGTCGCCCGCAGGGTGGGCGAGATGCTCGGACGTCCGGTGGTCAGCTACGCCAACGGCAGATACATCGTGATCGCCTTCGCCCAGGAGGAGCCCGCCGGCCTCACCGCCCTCCCCGTGCGGGAGTGAGACCCGCCGGGCCGCTCGCGGCGGACGGGTCCTCCGGCCGTGTCCGGTCCCGGCGCTACGGGATCGCACCGTCCCCGGGGAGGCCCCCTTCCGGGGGCCGGTCACGGGAGGATCGCGTCCACGTAGCCGCCGTCGACCCGGACCGCCCCGCCCGTGGTGGCGGAGGCGAGGGGGGAGCTCAGGTAGACGACCATGTTGGCGATCTCCTCGGGCTCGATCAGGCGCTGGAGCAGCGACTGCGGGCGGTGCTCGCGCATGAAGGCGCGCTGCGCCTCCTCCCACGGGAGGTCGCGGTCGACGAGCTGGTAGACGAACTCCTCGACGCCGCCGGTGTGCGTGGGGCCGGCGATCACGCAGTTCACCGTGACCCCGGTGCCCGCCGCCTCCTTGGCGAAGCCGCGTGAGACCGCCAGGAGCGCGGTCTTGGTCATGCCGTAGTGGATCATCTCCGCCGGGATGACGACGGCCGAGTCGCTGGCGATGTACTGGACGCGCCCCCAGGACCGCCCGGTCATGCCGGGCAGGTAGGCGCGGGTCAGGCGGACCGCGGCCAGCACGTTGACCTCGAAGTAGCGGCGCCATTCGTCGTCGCTGATGTCGAGGGCGGGCCGGGCGCCGAAGATGCCGAGGTTGTTGATGAGGATGTCGGCCTCCGGCAGCGCCGACAGGACCTGCCGGGTGCCCTCGTCGGTGGCGACGTCGCCGGCCGCGGGGACCAGGTCGGCGTCCGGGATCTCGGCGCGCATGCGCTCGACGGCCGCGCCCACCGACTCCCCGGATCTCCCGTTGACACCGACGCGCGCCCCGGCGCGGGCCAGGCCGGTGGCGATCGCCGCGCCGATGCCCTGGGTCGATCCCGTCACCAGAGCGGTCTTTCCCGTGAGATCGATGCGCATGGGATGCGGTGTTCCCCCTGGCGTCCGCCGGACACCTCCCGGTCGGCACCTCCCGGCGGGGTCCGCCGCCGCCCCTCGCCGCCGGCCGTCTCCGCGGCTCCCCGGGGTGGGGGCCGCGGAGGGATCGCAGGGCACCGGTAGGCTGGTCCGCCGTGGCAGTGGACGCGGGAAACGAGCTGGTCGCCGTCCCTCCGGGGCGGGTGACGCTGTCGGACCGGCGGACGCGGCGCAGCTGGCCGGTCGAGGTCGCGCCGTTCCGGATGTCGGCGTTCCCCGTCACCCAGGCGTGGTACGCGCGGGTCACCGGTGAGCGGCCGAGCAGCGCCCGGGGCGACCGGCTGCCCGTCGAGGGCGTCTCGTGGTGGGACGCGGTCCGCTTCTGCGTCGCCTCGTCCCTGCAGGAGGGGCTGACGCCCGCCTACCGCCTCGGCGCCGACGGCGGGGCGGTCGAGTGGGACCCCTCCGCCGACGGGTACCGGCTGCCGACCGAGGCCGAGTGGGAGCACGCCTGCCGTGCCGGCACCGCGGGCCCGCGCTACGGCCCGCTCGACGAGATCGCCTGGTACCGCGGGAACTCCGGCGGGCGGGTCCACGCCGTGGGCGGCCGGCTGCCCAACGCGTGGGGCCTGCACGACATGCTGGGCAATGTCTGGGACTGGTGCTGGGACGTCTACGACGCCGAGGTCTACGGCACGTACCGGGTGCTCCGCGGGGGCGGGTGGTCCGACGAGCACTGGAGCTGCCGCGCCTCGGTACGGCGCCGCAGCCACCCGACCTTCCGGATCGACGACGTGGGGTTCCGCGTCGCACGCTCCGCACCGGCGCCCCGGCCGTGACGGTTCCGTCCTGAACCGATCGGCCGGCGGCGGGGAAGCGGTCCTCGGCCGCCTCGGGGCGCCGGATCGCGGGCGTGTGCGGTGACGCGCCGGGTCGCGGGCGCGTGGGGTGACGGGGACCGCTCAGGTCCTGCGGTTGTAGAACCAGAGCGCGATCGGAGCGAACACGACCGTCATGGCCCCGGAGACGGCCAGGACGCGCGTGACGTCCCCGGCGTCGGGCACGCCGTCGAGGAGGCCGCGCGCCGCCTCGACGAGGAGCGTCACCGGGTTGACCGCCACGAACTCCCGCACCCAGGCGGGCATGGTCTCCGGCGGCGCGAACGCCGAGCTCACGAAGGTCAGCGGGAAGAGGATCATGGTGGACGCCCCCATGACGGCGGCCGGGGTCCGCACGGTGAGGCCGACGATCAGCCAGAGCCAGCTCAGCGCGGAGCAGAAGACCACCAGCAGCGTGATGGCCCCGGCGACGCCCGCGAGACCGCCGGGCGCCCGGTATCCGATCAGAATCGAGATGCCGAGCACGAACGCGGAGGCGACGCCGTAGCGCAGCGTGTCGCCCAGCAGCGCGCCGACGAGCGGTGCCGGACGCCAGACCGGCTGCGAGCGGAAGCGGTCGAAGGAACCCCTTTCGATGTCGGTGTTGAGGGTCACGGCCGTGTACATCGTGATGAAGACGACCGTCTGGGCGAGGATCCCCGGCAGCGCGTAGCGCAGATACGCTTCCGGTGATCCGATCATCGCCCCGCCGAACACGTACGTGAACATCAGCGTGAACATGATCGGGAACAGCGTGGCGTCGAGGAGCTGCTCGGGAACATGCTTGATCTTCAGCAGGGCGCGCCAGGTGAAGGCCAGCGTCGCGCGGAGCGCGCCCGCACCCGCGCCCGGCGGCGGCGCGCCGGTGACCGCGGAGATCAGCCGGGTGTCGAGCTCGGACGCCGGGCGTTCGGTGGTCTGCCGGACGGTCACGTCGATGCCTCCTCACGGCCTGGCACGGGGCCGTCGGCCGGTTCTCCGGTGAGGGCCAGGAACACCTCGTCGAGACTCGGCTGGGCCAGTGCGTACTCGCCGATGCCGAGCCCGCGCCCGGTGATGTCCGCGAGCGCGCTCGCGACCGCGGCCGGATCGTCCACCCGCACGGAGAGCGCGGCGGGATCCGGCTCCAGGACGGGGGCGGCGCCGAGCATGGCCGCCAGGAGCCGGGCGATCTCCGGGCGGTCGGCGCCGTCGGTGACCCGCACGCGCAGCGTGCCCCCGCCGACCAGCGCCTTGAGCCGGCCGCTCGTGCCCTCGGCGATGACGCGGCCGTGGTCCACGACGGCGATGCGGTCGGCGAGCTGGTCGGCCTCTTCGAGGTACTGCGTGGTCAGCAGGACGGTGGTGCCGACGCCGACGAGCGCCCGCACGCTCTCCCACACCTGGCCGCGGCTGCGCGGATCCAGGCCGGTCGTCGGCTCGTCGAGCATCAGCAGGTCGGGACGGACGACGAGGGAGCCGGCGATGTCGAGCCGGCGCCGCATGCCGCCGGAGTAGGTCTTCACCTCCCGCCTGGCGGCCGCGCTCAGGTCGAAGGCCTCCAGCAGGTCGGCGGCGCGCTTCCTGGCCGCCCTGCCCCGGTGCCCGCGCAGGCGGGCGAGCAGGATGAGGTTCTCGAGCCCGGTCAGGTCCTCGTCGAGGGACGCGAACTGCCCGGTGAGCGCGATGCGCGCTCTGACCCGGGCAGCCTCGGCGGCGACGTCGTGCCCCAGCACGCGGGCGGTGCCGCCGTCGGGGCGGATCAACGTGGCGATCATCCGGATCATGGTCGTCTTCCCCGCCCCGTTGGGCCCGAGCACGGAGTAGACGCACCCTCCGGGCACCGCGAGGTCGACGGCGTCGACCGCCCGGCGGGCGCCGAAGACCTTGAGCAGGCCCCGGGTCTCGATCGCCGGTGTCTCGTGGCTCATGGCGCGGCGTCTCCCCCGCGCGGCGGGCACGTGCCCGGCGAGGCGCGCCCCGGCCGGTGCACCGGTCTTCCTGTCGGCGATGTCATGGGGACAGCGTGCCCGGCGCCGGAGCCGCCGTCTTGGACGAATGTTCAGGCGGTGTGCGCCAGCGTCCAGGCCGTGCTGTCGACCGTCCACAGCGGGTCGGAGGCGATCGCGCCCGGGGTCCGGCCGGTGAACCCGAGCACCTCGCGGTGGAGGTGGGACTGGTCGGCGTAGCCGATCTCCGCGGCGACCTCGGCGACGCTGGCGGCCGTGCCGAGCCGGCGGAGCGCCCGGTCGAATCTGACGATCATCGCCGCCCGTTTCGGCGTGACGCCGAGCTGCGACTTGAACCGGTTCCAGAACCGCGTGCGGCTCCAGCCGTACCGGCCGGGCAGGTCGCCGATCGGTACCCGCCCGTGGCCGGCCCTGATCCGCCACCACGCGTCGGCCACCTCGGGATCGACGCGGAACGGGGAAGGGCGGCGCCGGGCGAGCGCCTCGCGGACCAGCGCGAACCGGTCGTCCCAGGACCGCGCCTCGATCAACCGCGCGCGCAGCCGGCCGGCGTCCCGCCCCCAGAGCTCGGCCAGGTCGAGCGGCGCGCCGTTGAGCTCCGCCGGCGGCACGCCGAGGAGATCCGGCGCCGCCGGCGGATCCACCTGAAGTTCGAGGCAGTCGATGGCGCGTCCGGCCATCCGGGCGGCCGCCGGACAGATGCCGGCGACGATGCCGCCCTCGACGGCGGCGCCGCCGAGGGGTCCGAGGCCGCCCGGGCCGCAGTCGATCACGATCGCGATCGCCGGACCGGGAGGGATGCGCTCCTCGAACGTCCCGCCGGAGCGATCGCGGAAGCCGGCCATCCTGACGCCCGGGATCGCGCGCCCCCCGGTGGGGACCGCCACCTCCCAGGCGCCGTGGTCCTGAGTCGTCGGCGCGGTGTCCGCTCGCATGCCCGCGAGCATATCCCCGCATACCCGCCCACGGCGGAGAGGTCTCACCGGCGCCGCGGTGGGCGCGGAGTCCGGGCCGGAAAGCGGTGGCCGCACCGTGTCCGGCTACAGGGCGATGAGGCCGGCATGCGTCGGCTGGAACCCGCAGGCCCCGAAGTAGAAGTCCTTCAAGTGATCGTCGAAGTCGACGTGAAGCCATTCGCACTTGGCCGCGCGGGCCTCCCTGACGGCGACGGCGACGAGTTCGGTCCCGACGCCACGCCGCCGGACCCTCCTCGCCACGAGGGTGTCGAGGACGAAGGCGTGGGCGGCGCCGTCCCATGCCACGTTGACGAAGCCGACGAGTTCGCCGCCCTCCTTGGCGCAGACCCACCCGAGGCTGTGCCGGTTGACCTGGGCCCACCAGTCATCCTTCAGGGGCGCATGGCCGAAGCCTTCTGCGTGGAGTGCGTTGATCGCCACATTGTCGAAGTGGCCCCGCCACTCGTATGCAATGGTCATGGGGCAACCGTAGGAAGATCCCCATGTCATCGGCAATGCGTTTTCAGTGAGGCTTTTCCGCCTCGGGTGGCCTCGTACGGCGCGACCTCGGCGAGCGTCTCGCCTTCGCGCAGGCGGACGGGCACGAGCAGGGCCCGCCGGCCGGGGTCGAACCGCCGCCGGGGCGTGCCGGGCACTTTGCGGTGACGGCGGATGACGCCGGCCGCGCAGGCCGGCGTCGGACGCGACACATCGACCGCGGCGCGTCAGGGCGGCACCCGAGGCTCCCGGCCGTGACGGACGCGATCGTGGTGGTCAATCCGTCTACCGGGAGCCCCTCCACGTCAGCAGGCGAACGCCGTACCCGCGGTCCTGCCGTGACCAGCGGCGTCCCGCCCGGGGGTGAGAAGGCCTCAGCCGGTGCGGGTGGCCAGGCGGGGGACCGAAGGAGATCCGGCACCGGCCGCAGCTGATCGGCGGCTGTCCGGAAGGGACCGGTCCGCCCTTCGACCCGGTGCGAATCCACAGGTTGAAGGCCGGCAGACCCCGGGCGGCGATTCAGCGAAGGGGACGATTCCTCTTCCCCACCATGGGGCCGCGACAGTTCTCCGCGAATAGCATTATTATAGCATATTTTCGTCATTATGTCATTTTCGCACTAATGATATTGATGCGTTAGTTTTATCGGCATGGAATCAGTCGGAGGGAAATTCGTCACGTCGGCGGACATTCGCCTGTGGACCGAGCGCTTCGGCAGCGATGGCGATCCGGTCGTGTTGCTCATCATGGGCACCTCCGCGCAGGGGATCGGATGGCCCGACGAACTGGTGGAATGCCTGGTGAGGGGAGGGCGACAGGTCATCCGGTTCGACCATCGCGACACCGGCCGGTCGACGCACGTGGACTTCGGCAGCCGCCCGTACACGCTCGCGGACATGGCGGCCGACGCCGCAGCCGTGCTCGACGGACACGGCGTCACCGCCGCGCACGTCGTCGGCGCCTCGCTCGGCGGGGCGATCGCCCAGTGGCTGGCGGTGCACCGCCCTGAGCGCGTCACGACCCTCACCGCCATCATGACGGGCCCGATGGGCCACGACGCCGGGGACGCGTGGGTACGTGCCATGTCCGGACGGTCACCCGACCCCGACGACCTCCCGCCGCCGTCGCCGGCGCTCCTGGCGCACCTCGCCGGCCTCGCCGGGCCACCCCCCTCCACGCCCGGGGAGCGCGTCGCGGCAGCTCTCGAGACGTGGCGGATACTGAACGGCGACGTCCTCGAATTCGACGAGGACGCCGCGCGGCGCAACGTCGAGCTCTCCTACGAACGAGACCCCGACCAGACCACCGCCGCCAACCACGACCTGGCCGCCAAGCGGATGACCGAGGACCGGCTCGTGCCCCTGTCCGGCATCACGGCACCGACGCTCGTCATCCACGGCACGGCGGACCCGCTCCGCCCACCGGCCCACGGCGAGGCCGTCGCGGCGGCGATCCCCGGTGCACGGCTGCGGACCATCCCCGGCATGGGCCACGGGTTCTTCTCTCCCGGGCTGCCTCACCGCGTCGCCGAGCTCATCCTCGAACACACCGGCGCCGCAGCCGAGCTCCGGCACCGTTCGGCCTCCCACCCCGCCGAGGACCTCGGCGCCGGGTCCGAGGCGGGCGGCCCGCCTCCGCTCCGGCCGGGCGGATAGCCGGCCCCGGCCCGGCGGCTGCGCCGCCGGCGGTCCCGCCGCCGCGGCGCAGGTCCTCGGAACCGGTCAGCCCTTGATGCAGACGAGCTGGCGCAGGTGGGCGACGACCTCGACCAGGTCGGACTGGGCGGCCATGACCGACTCGATGTCCTTGTAGGCCGCGGGGATCTCGTCGATGACGCCGGTGTCCTTGCGGCACTCGACGCCCGCGGTCTGCGTCTTGAAGTCCTCCAGCGTGAAGGTCCTCCTGGCCTTGTTCCGGCTCATCCGGCGACCGGCACCGTGCGAGGCCGAGTTGAACGCCGCGGCGTTCCCCAGGCCCCTCACTATGTAGGTGCCGGTCGCCATCGAGCCGGGGATGATGCCGAGTTCGCCGGATCCCGCGCGGATCGCGCCCTTGCGGGTGACGAGCACATCCACGCCGTCGTACCGCTCCTGGGCCACGTAGTTGTGGTGGCAGGAGATCGGCTGCTCGAAGGTGATGCCGGGAAGGTGGCGCCGGAGCACGTCGCAGACCAGGGCCATCATGACCGCCCTGTTGCGGCGTGCGTAGTCCTGCGCCCAGAACAGGTCCCTGCGGTAGGCGTCCATCTGCGGCGTGCCCCCGACGAACACCGCGAGGTCGCGGTCCGGCAGGTCCTGGTTGTGCGGCAGGCGCTGCGCCTCGCCGATGTGGTGCTCGGCCAGTTCCTTGCCGATGTTGCGCGATCCGGAGTGCAGCACGACCCAGACCGTGCCCTCGTCGTCGGCGCAGACCTCCAGGAAGTGGTTGCCTCCCCCGAGGGTGCCCATCTGGACCTCCGCCCGCTCCCTCTTGCCCCGTACGGCGGGCGCCAGGCGGTCGAAGCCCTGCCAGAAGTCCGCCCAGTCGGCGGTCTTGAAGCCGTGCAGCCTCGTCGGGTCGACCGGCCGCTTGTGGTGGCCGAATCCGACGGGGACCGCCTGCTCCAGCTTCGAGCGGAGGTAGCGGAGGTTGTCGGGCAGGCTCTCGGCCCGGTAGGAGGTCTTCACGGCGGTCATCCCGCAGCCGATGTCCACCCCCACCGCCGCCGGCGAGACCGCGTCGCGCATCGCGATGACCGAGCCCACGGTGGCCCCCTTGCCGTGGTGCACGTCCGGCATCACCGCGACCCCGTGCACCCACGGCAGGTCGGACACGTTGCGCAGCTGCCGCATGACGTCCGGTTCGACCTCGGCCGGATCGGTCCACATCCGGATCGGCGCGCGGCCGCCCGCCACCTCGTTGTACGTCATCCCACGTCGCCTCCCTCCGGCGAGATCGATTGCGAACGAGGACAATGACGCCAGAACGGACTCACCCCCCGCAACCCCATTAACGTCTCCTCATTCCGGTGAACGGCGGGGACGGCGAACGCTCTTCCCCTCCGGCGAGGACCCGCTCCCCCGTCCGGTGGTCGGCTGCGCCCGCCATGCGGCGGACGGCGCCGTACGGCGGGCGTCCCGTACGGGGAGCCGAGGCGCTCAGGCGCCCGGTGGTGAGGCGGTGATCGCGGTGCCCTGGGCGAGCAGGAGCAGGACGGCGACCCCGGCGACGGCGACGGCGGCGACGAAGGGCGCGCGCGGCGAGCGGCGGCCCAGCAGGAGCCCGCCGCCCGCGAGGGCGCCCGCGGCGGCCAGGGCCGCCCAGCCGGCGGGGCCGGGCGGGCCCGGCGCGGCCAGGACGAGCAGGCAGGCGCCGGCCAGCAGCGGCACCGGGATCAGCGCGCGGACCCGGCCGGGCCCCAGCCGCTGCGGCCAGCCGCGCACACCGGTGGCGAGGTCGGCGGGGATGTCCGGCAGCACGTTGGCCAGGTGCGCCCCGCAGCCGAGCAGTGCCGCCGCGAGCACCGCCCACCAGGCCGGCCACGGGCTGTGCGGCAGGCCCAGCGTGACGAAGGCGGGCAGCACGCCGAATCCGACGGCGTACGGCGCCCAGGAGACCCGGGTGGCCTTCAGCCCGAGGTCGTAGGCCCACGCGGCGGCGACCCCGGCGAGGTGGACGGTCCCGGCCGCCGCGCCGGAGGCGAGGGAGAGCGGCACGCACGCCGCCAGGGCCGTGAGCGCGGCGGTCCAGGCCGTCCGGGTGCCGACGGTGCCGTCGGCGACCGGTTTGCCGCTCCGTCCGGCTGCGCGGTCCCGGCCGGCGTCCACCGCGTCGTTGCACCAGCCGATCGAGAGCTGGCCGGCCAGCACGGCCGCGGCCACCAGGGCGCAGTCGGCCGCGCCGCGTCCGCTCGCCGCGGCCAGCGCGGTGGTCAGCGTGGTGACCGCGGCGGTCGGGCCGGGGTGGCAGGCCCTCAGCAGCCCCCGGAGCACCCGCAGCGCCGGAGGGCCGGGAGGGCGCCGGGCGCGGTCCCGGCGAGGGGGTCCGCTCGTCGTCACGGACGCGATCCTAGACGGCTCCGGCCCGCACGGCCGGGCGCGCGCCTGCGCGGAGCAGGGGAGAGGTCGCCGTCCCGCGCGGGAGGGTATGGCGCCGGGCGGCGTGGGCAGGGAGCAGGTATGCCGCTGTCCGCACGCCGGGGGTGTCCCGATTGAGCCGTATCGCCGCTGTCCACGGCGTTCTTCCCCCACATCGCTACGCACAGGACGAGATCGCGGACGCGTTCGCGGAGCTCTGCCTGCCCGCCGGGGCCGACCGCTCGCTCCTGGACCGCTTCCACGCCGGTGCCGGGGTCGGCCACCGCCACCTGAGCCTGCCGCTCGACCGGTACGGCAAGATCGACGGTTTCGGGACGGCCAACGACCTGTTCGTCGAGACCGCCGTCGAACTGGGCGCCGAGGCGGTGAGCGGCGCCCTGGAGGCCGCCGGGATCGCCCCGGACGAGGTGGACATGATCATGTGCACGTCCGTGACCGGCCTGGCCGTGCCGTCCCTGGAGGCCCGGCTGGCGGGCAGGCTGGGCCTGCGCCCCGACGTCAAGCGGATCCCGGTGTTCGGTCTCGGCTGCGTCGCGGGAGCCGCCGGGATCGCCCGGATCGACGACTACCTGCGCGGCTGGCCCGACCACGTGGCCGTGCTGCTGTCCGTCGAGCTGTGCTCGCTGACCCTGCAGCGCGACGACGCCTCCGTCGCCAACCTGGTGGCCGGTGCGCTGTTCGGCGACGGCGCGGCCGCGGTGGTGGCCTGCGGCGACGGGCGCGCGGCGCGGGCCGCGGCGCCGCGGGGCCCGCGGGTGGTGGCCTCCCGCAGCCGGCTCTACCCCGGATCCGAGCGGGCGATGGGCTGGGACGTCGGCGACACCGGTTTCCGGGTGGTGCTCGACGCGAGCGTCCCCGACCTGGTCAGGACCCATCTGGCCGGCGACGTGGAGCGCTTCCTGGCCGGGCACGGCCTGACCCCCGGCGAGGTCGCGGCCTGGGTCTGCCACCCCGGCGGCCCGAAGGTGATCGAGGCCGTCACCGAGGCGCTCCGGCTGCCGCCCGGCGCACTGGACGTCACGCGCCGCTCGCTGGCCGAGGTCGGGAACCTCTCGTCCGCCTCGGTGCTGCACGTGCTGCGCGACACGATCGCGCTGGGACCGCCGCCGGGCGGTGCGGGCCTGGTCATCGCGATGGGCCCGGGTTTCTGCTCCGAACTCGTCCTGCTGCGCTGGTGAGGGGGCCGACGGTGCTCTGGCAGCTGTCGCCGTGGTACCTGCTGCTCATCCTGCTCGTCGCGGCCGAGCGCCTCGCCGAACTGGCCGTCGCCCGCCGCAACACGCGGTGGAGCCTGGCCCGCGGCGGCGTGGTCTCCGGGCGCGGCCACTACCCGTGGATGGTCGCGCTGCACACGGGCCTGCTCGCCGGGTGCCTGCTGGAGGCGGGCCTGGCCGGCCGTCCCTTCGTCCCGGCGCTCGGCTGGCCGATGCTGGCCCTCGTACTCGCCGCGCAGGCGCTGCGCTGGTGGTGCGTGGCCGCGCTGGGGCGGCAGTGGAACACCCAGGTCATCGTGGTTCCCGGTCTGCCCGCGGTGGTGAGCGGCCCCTACCGGCTGCTGCGCCATCCCAACTACGTCGCCGTGGCGGTGGAGGGGGCGGCCCTGCCCCTGGTGCACGGGGCGTGGGTCACCGCCGTGGTCTTCACGGCCGGCAACGCGGCGCTGATGGCGGTCCGGATCCGCTGCGAGAACGCCGCCCTGGCCGCGCTCGCCCCGGCACCGGGGCGGACCCCGGCATGATCGACGTGCTGGTCGCCGGCGGAGGGCCAGCCGGGCTGGCGACCGCCATCCACGCGGCGCGGGCCGGCATGGAGGCGGTCGTGGTCGAGCCCCGGCCCGGTCCGGTGGACAAGGCGTGCGGCGAGGGGCTGATGCCGAGCGGGGTCGCCGTCCTGCGGTCCATGGGCGTGGAGCCGGCCGGCCGGCCGCTGCGCGGGATCCGCTATCTGGACGGGCCCCACCGGGCCCAGGCGGACTTCACGGGCGGCACCGGGCTGGGCGTGCGCCGTACCGAGCTGCACGCGGCGCTGGCGCGGCGCGCGGCCGAACTGGGCGTGCGGACCGTCCCCGGGCGGGTGACCTCGCTGCGGCAGTGGGACGGCGGCGTCGAGGCGGCGGGCATGCGGGCGCGCTGGCTGGTGGCCGCCGACGGCCTGCACTCACCGGTGCGGGCGCTGCTCGGACTGGACCTGCCCGGCGGCGGGCCGCGCCGGTACGGCCTGCGGCGGCACTACGCGGTCGCCCCCTGGACGGACTACGTCGAGGTGCACTGGGCGGCGGGCGGCGAGGCGTACGTGACACCGGTGGGTGAGGACCTGGTGGGCGTGGTGGTGCTCACCTCCCGGCGGGGCGGCTACGCCGAGCGGCTGCGCGAGTTCCCCGCGCTGCTGGCCAGGCTGGACCGCCCGGCCACGACCCCGGTGCGCGGCGCCGGGCCGATGCGCCGGCGGGTGCGCTCCCGGGTCGCCGGGCGGGTGCTGCTGGTCGGTGACGCCGCCGGGTACACCGACGCGCTGACCGGCGAGGGGATATCGCTCGCCCTGCTGTCCGCGCGTGCGCTGGTGGACTGCCTGCGCGCCGGTGACCCCCGGGCGTACGAGGGCGCCTGGGCGCGGCTGTCGCGTCGGCACCGGGTGCTCACCGGCGCGCTGCTGGCCGTCAGGCGGCACCGCGCGGCGGCGCGGTTGATCGTCCCGGCGGCGCAGCGCATGCCCGCCCTGTTCGGCGCGGCGGTGCACGCGCTCGCCTGAGCGCCCGCACCGCGCCGCCCGCCTGGGCACCCACGCCGCGCCGGACGGCGGTTCGGGCGGTCAGCCGATCCGGTGGACGGCGCTCAGCTCGGGGGCGTGGCGCCCGGTCCCCGGGAAGCGGACCCGCCACTGCCCGTTCCGGTGGTCCCGGACCGTCCGGGTGAAGCGTCCCGTCCGGTCCGTCACGTCCGTGGCGACGGTGCGCCAGGCCCCGCCCCGCTCCGGCCGGTACATGATCTCCACGCGCTGGCGGGGGAAGGGGGCGTAGTCCAGGTATCCCTGCGGGTCGACCCGGTTCAGCACCCCGCTGACCCGCACGGCGCCGTCCGCCCGGCCCACCTCGAGCGCGCTGAAGTCGGTCGCGTGGCGCAGCCGGAAGCCGGTGTGCCGGACGACGCGGGTGCCGTCGGAGGCCTTCGCGACGGCGGTGACGGTCCACAGGCCGGTGGGGTACCAGCGGGTCAGCCGCCGCTCCGGCAGGAACCGCCAGGTCCGCCAGCCCGGCACGCGCCGCTGCGTGCTCTCCTCCGCCTGCTGCAGACCCTGCTCCCTCCCGGGCCGGCGGGCGGAGGCGGGCGGCGCGCCGGGCTCCACCTTGATCGTCACGCCGTCGCGGCCGGAGACCCCGCGGGCGACCACCTCGATCACCAGGCGGACCGGCCGGTCCGGGTGGACCACCGGGTTCGCCGGGCGCAGGGTGATCGAGCGGATCGCCACGTGGTGGTCCGCCGCGGCGGCCACGGTGGTCACGGCGGGCGCCGCGGGCGCCGCCGCGACGGGCGCCGCCGCGACCACCACGGGCAGCGCGCAGGCCGTGGCCGTCAGGGAGACGAGAAAAGCTCTGAAGGTCATGACCAGGAACGCTAGACAGCGTCCGGCAATGATCCTGGAGGCGACAGACCCGCGGACGGCCAAGAGAGCGCCAAGGAGCCCGTCCCGCGGGCGGCGGCCTCCGCGGGACGGGCTCCTCGCGGCGCCGGGTGCCGTCAGCGGGCGTACATCTCGTCGATGATCCCGGCGTACTTGGCGTGGATGACGCGGCGCTTGAGCTTCAGGCTCGGGGTGAGCTCCTCGGTCTCGGGCGTCCACTCCACCGGGAGCAGACGCCAGCGCTTGACCTGCTGGACCCGGGCGAGCTTCTCGTTGGCCGCGGCGACGGCCGCCTCCACGGCCTTGAGGACGTCGGGGTGCTCGGCGAGCTCGGCGAGGGTGGCGGCCTCGATCCCGTTGGCCTGCGCCCAGCCGGGGGCGACCTCGCCGTCGAGGGTCAGGATCGCCACCGGGTACGGCCTGCCGTCGCCGTAGGCGAGGGCCTGGCCGATGAGCGGGTGCTCCTTGAGGCGGCTCTCGATGTTGGCCGGGGAGATGTTCTCGCCGCCGGCGGTGATGATGAGCTCCTTCTTCCGGTCGACGATCCGCAGGAAGCCGTCGGAGTCGAGGGAGCCGACGTCGCCGGTGTGCAGCCATCCGTCGGCGTCGATCAGTTCGGCGGTGGCCTCGGGCCTGTTCAGGTAGCCGGCGGTGTTGAGCGGGCTGCGGGTGAGGATCTCGCCGTCCTCGGCGATGCGGACCTCGACGCCGGGCTGGCCCCGGCCGACGGTGCCGAGCCGGTATGCCTCGTCGGTGTTGCCGGTGAAGGCGCCGGTGGTCTCGGTCATGCCGTACACGTCGAGGATCCTCATGCCGAGGCCGGCGAAGAAGCGCTGCACCTCGATCGGCATCGGGGCGGCGGCGGTGGCCAGCCAGCGGGCGTTGTCGAACCCGATCATGGAGCGGACGATCGACAGGAGCGAGGTGTCGGCCTGCTCGTACGCCGCCTGGATCTCGGGGGTGACGGTCCGGCCGTACTGCCCGGCCTCGATGTAGGCCAGCCCGGCGGCCATCGCCTTGCGGACGTTCTCCTGCTGCTCGGCGGGCTGGCTCGCCATCAGCGCCTGCAGCCGGGCCATGATCTTCTCCCAGACCCGGGGGACGCCGAAGAACATCACCGGCTTGACCTGGGCGAGCGTCGCGCCGAGGTTGGCCAGGTCGGTGCAGAAGTGCACGTGGGAGATCTTGAACAGCGGCAGGTAGAGGCTGAGCACCCGCTCGGCGATGTGCGCGTAGGTCAGGTAGGAGATCTGGGTGCCGTGGGTGGGCAGCGTGGTCATCCGGTCGGTGGCGCCGACCTCGTAGAGCACGTTGGCGTGGGTCAGCGGCACGCCCTTGGGGTTGCCGGTGGTGCCCGAGGTGTACAGGACGGTCAGCACGTCGTCCGGCCTGACCGCCTGCCAGCGGGCGTCGACCCCGGCGGGGTCGGCCTCGAGCCGCTCGCGCCCCAGCGCCAGGAAGTCGTCCCAGGCCATGAACCGGTCGTCGCCGGCCGGGGCGTCCTGGAGCATCACGATCCTCGTCAGGCGGGGCAGCTCGTCCAGGATCGGCTCCCAGCGGGCCAGCTCCGCCCGGCCGCCCAGCACCGCGACCTTCGCGCCGACGTCGCCTGCGACGAAGGCGACCTGGTCGGGGGTGAAGGTGGCGTAGACCGAGCAGGACGCGGCCCCGGCGTGCACGGCGCCCAGGTCGGCCAGCACGTGCTCGCTGCGGTTGACCATCATCAGCGCGACGGTGTCGCCGGGCTCCACGCCGAGGGCGGCGAAGGCCGCGGCGATCTGGAGCACCCGCCGCCGGGCCTCGGCGTAGGTCAGGGTGGTCCAGCCGCCCGGCGCGGGATCGGAGTAGGCGGGCGCGTCGGGGTTGTCCTCCGCCGCCTCCTTCAGCTGTGCGCATACGGTACGGCCCGCGATCTCCTGCTCGATCGCGGTGCGCACATCCAGGACCTCATCCATGACGCGCCTCCGAGAAAGTGCTCACTTGCACGATTGGCATGCATCGCACCACACCTCGTCGGACCGGACAAGACCCGTACGGGAAGAAGGAATCCCGCTGTTACCGGAGGCGTCGCGCCCCGGCGGACCGCACGGCGCGGACCGCACGGCCGGTCGGGGCGCGGGCGGCTCCGGCCGTGACGTGAGGCCGTGGGGGCCGGTCGTGGCACGGGACGGCGGGGCCGGTCGTGGGAGCATTTCCGGGTGACCCAGGTGCTCGATCTCGTCGGGATCTTCGTCTTCGCGCTCTCCGGCGCGCTCGTCGGCGTGCGCAGGCGGCTGGACGTGGTCGGCATGGCCGTGCTCGCCTCGATGACCGCGCTGGGCGGCGGGATCCTGCGGGACCTGATCCTCGACGCGCGGCCCGTCGCCTTCACCAGCGTCGGCTACGTCGTCGTGCCGCTGGCCGCCACGGTGATCGTGTTCTTCTGGCATCCGCACGTCCTGCGGGTGATGCCCGTGGTGAACGTCTTCGACGCGGCCGGCCTGGGCCTGTTCTGCGCGGTCGGCACGGAGAAGGCGATGAACGCCGGCTTCAGCCCGCTGCACGCCGTGCTGCTCGGGGTCATCACGGCGGTCGGCGGCGGCGTGCTGCGCGACGTGCTGTCGGGGCAGGTGCCCATCCTGCTGTACGACCGCCAGTTCTACGCGGTGCCCGCCCTGCTCGGCTCGGCGCTGATGGCCGCGCTCCACGTCGCCGACCTGCGCGGCTGGCCCGCCACACTCGCGGCGGCGGTCCTCACCTTCGGGCTGCGGATCGCGGCCGTGCGCTTCCGGCTCCAGGCCCCGCTGGCCCGGGGCGTCGCGGCGCAGGAGTGAGCCGCGGCGCGGCGGGGGCGGACCGGAGCGCGGCCCCGCGGCGGCGGGGGCCGGTCAGAGCACGGGGGTGAGCGGCTCGGGCGGGCGGGCGCCGTACGGCCCCCTGGCCCGGGCCTCGGCGATGCGCTCCACCGCCTGGACGACGACCTGGGGCGGCTGGGTGAACGGCAGGCGGAGCCGGCTCTCCAGGGTGCCGTCCACGCCGAACCAGGTGCCGGGTGCGAGCCGTACCCCGTGGCAGGCGGCGGCCTCGGCCAGCGCGCCGGCCGACGGGCTCTCCAGCCGGACCCAGAGCGACCCGCCGCCCTTCGGGACGGCGAAGTCCCACTCGGGCACGCGCTCGCGCAGCGCGGCCACCAGGGCCTGCCGGGAGGCGCCGAGACCGCGGCGGCGCTCGGCGCGGGTCTCCTCGATGTCCTCGAAGAGCCGGGCCACGACCAGCTGCTCGAAGAGCGGGCTGGCGATGTCCATGGCGGCGCGGAGCACGGCCAGGCGGCGGACCATGGCGGCGGTGGTGCGGATCCAGCCGATGCGCAGGCCTCCCCACCAGAGCTTGGAGGCCGACCCGACGGAGATCACCCGGCCGTCGGTGTCGAAGGCGGCCAGCGGCGCCGCCGGAGGCACCTCGTCGATCGCCAGCTCGCTCCAGGTCTCGTCCACCACCAGCGTGGTGCCGCAGCGCCGGGCCGCGCCGACCAGCCCGGCGCGGGTGGCGTCGTCCATCAGATGCCCGGTCGGGTTCTGGAAGTCCGGGATGAGGTAGGCCAGGCGGGCGGCCGACTGGCGCATAGCGGAGGTGAGCAGGTCGAGGTGCCAGCCGCCCGAGGGGATGCCGACCGGGACGATGCGGGTGCCGCGGGCCCTGGCCGTGTCGAGGACGTGCGGGTAGGTGGGCGACTCGACCAGCACCGGGTCGCCCGGTGCCAGCAGCGCCGTGACCAGCAGGTGGATCGCCTGCTGGGCCCCGGTGGTGACGAGGATCTGCTCGGGCCGGGTGGCCAGGCCCCGCGCGGTGTAGCGGGCGGCGATCGCTTCACGCAGCGGCGCGACGCCGACCGGGTCGTAGCCCGTTCCCAGCGTGTGGCGGAGGTAGTGCTCGCCCGCGTGGGCGATCGCCGCGGCCAGCGCGGAGGCGGCGGGCGGGGCGGCGCTGTGCATCGGCAGCAGGCCGTCGTCGCCGGCGCCGACCCAGGGGTTCTCCGTGCCGAGCGCGCCGGCGTCGGGCAGCGCGGTCCAGCTGCCGGCGCCCTGGCGGCTGTCCAGGTAGCCCTGCTCGCGGAGGCGGTCGTAGGCGGCGGTCACGGTGGTGCGGCTGACGCCCAGGGCCTCGGCGAGGTGGCGCTCGGCGGGCACGCGCGCCCGGACGGGGATGCGGCCGTCGAGGATCAGCGCCCGCACCCGGTCGGCCAGCGCCCGGTAGTAGGGCCGCGTGCCGGGGTCGATCTCCACGAGGCGGGCGAGCTGGGGGCCGCTCAGGTATCGGTCCACCCTGGCCACTATAAGGCCACTCGCCTCGATTGGATATGGAATCCATGCCTCAATGGCCTGAATGATGCATGCCATTATGAGTGAACTCTCCCTGACCGCCCTCCACTCCCTGCCCAACCGCCTGCTCCGCCTGTACGCCGGCCTGGCGCTCTACGGCGCCGGGGTCGGCCTGCAGATCGAATCCCACCTCGGCGGGAGCCCATGGGACGTCTTCCACCAGGGGCTCTCCATCCACCTGGGCCTGTCCGTCGGCATCTGGATCATCCTGGTGGGCGCGCTGGTGATGCTGCTGTGGATCCCGCTCCGGCAGAAGCCCGGCGTCGGCACGCTCAGCAACGTCGTCTTCCTCGGCCTGTTCGCCGACGCCGCGCTCTGGCTGCTCCCGGAACCCGGCCCGCTCGCCGCCCGGTGGGCGTACCTGGCGGCCGGCGTGGTGGCGACCGCCGCGGCGACCGCCCTGTACATCGGTGCCGGTCTGGGGCCGGGGCCGCGCGACGGCCTCATGACCGGCCTGGTCCGGCTGGGCCTGTCCATCCGCCTGGCCCGCACGCTCATCGAGGCGGCCGCGCTGGCGATCGGCTGGCTGCTCGGCGGCACCGTCGGCGTCGGCACGGTGGTCTTCGCGCTCGCCGTCGGGCCCCTCACCCAGTTCTTCATGCCCAGGCTGGGCTTCTCGCGGCCGCAGGCCCAGGGCTGAGGGGCGCCGGGGGCCGCCGGGTGGCGCCCGGGACTCGCCGGGTCCCGGGCGCCACCCGGCGGCGGCCGAGGTATTAGCGTCGATTCCATGCGCATCGAGGACTACGCCCTCATCGGCGACATGCAGTCGGCCGCCCTCGTCGGCCGGGACGGCTCCATCGACTGGCTCTGCCTGCCCAGGTTCGACTCGCCCTCCTGCTTCGGGGCGCTGCTCGGCGACGCCGACCACGGCCAGTGGTGGCTCGGACCGGCCGGCCCCGGGCGGCGGCCGGCCACCAGGCGGCACTACCGCGGGGACACCCTGGTGCTGGAGACCGAGTGGGACACCGCCGAGGGCTCGGTGCGAGTGATCGACTTCATGCCTCCGCGGCAGGCCAACCCGGACATGGTCCGGATCGTCGAGGGCGTCGCGGGCACGGTGGAGATGGCCACCGAGATCCGTATCCGGTTCGACTACGGCCGGATCGTGCCGTGGGTGCGCCGCAACGGCGACCTGATGCACGCCGTCGGCGGCCCCGACTCGATCTGGATCCACTCCCCCGTGCCGCTACGCAGCAGCGGCTACGCCCACCACGGCTCCTTCCGCGTGTCGGCGGGCCAGCGCCTGGCGTTCGTCTTCACCTGGCACCCCTCCCACGAGCCGCGCCCGGTCGAGATCGACCCCTTCGAGCAGCTCGACGAGACCGAGGCGCTGTGGACCGAGTGGGCCGGCAGGTGCACCCACACCGGGCGCTGGCGCGAGGCCGTGGTCCGCTCCCTCATCACCCTCAAGGCCCTGACCTACGCCCCCACGGGGGGCATCGTCGCCGCCCCCACCACCTCGCTCCCGGAGGACCTCGGCGGGGTCCGCAACTGGGACTACCGCTACTGCTGGCTGCGCGACGCCACCATGATCCTGGACGCCCTCATCGGCGCGGGATACCTCGAGGAGGCGCGCGACTGGCGGGCGTGGCTGCTGCGCGCCATCGCCGGCCGCGCCCAGGACCTGCAGATCATGTACGGCGTCGCCGGGGAGCGCCGCCTGCCGGAGATGGAGCTGGACTGGCTGCCCGGTTACGAGGGCTCCCGGCCGGTCCGCATCGGCAACGGCGCGGTCAACCAGCTCCAGCTCGACGTCTACGGCGAGGTCTCGAACTCCCTCTACCTGGCGCGCGCCTCGGGCCTGGAGCCGGACGACCGGGCCTGGACCATCCAGCGGGAGCTGCTCGACTACCTCGAGGGCCACTGGGACGAGCCCGACGAGGGCCTGTGGGAGGTCCGCGGGCCCCGCCGCCACTTCACCCACTCCAAGGTGATGTGCTGGGTGGCGCTGGACCGGGCGATCAAGGCGGTGGAGAAGTTCGGCCGCCAGGGCCCGCTGGCGCGCTGGAAGGCGCTGCGCGACCGGATCCACGCCGAGATCTGCGACAAGGCATTCGACCGCGCCCGCGGCACCTTCACCCAGTCGTACGGCTCGCACGAGCTGGACGCCGCCCTGCTGCTGATCCCGGCCGTCGGCTTCCTGCCCGCGCGCGACCCCCGGGTCGTCGGCACCGTCGAGGCGATCGAGCGCGAGCTGATGTCGGACGGGTTCGTGCTGCGCTACCCGGTGGCCAAGGACAACGACGTGGACGGCCTGCCCGGCGGCGAGGGCGCGTTCCTGGCGTGCAGCTTCTGGCTCGCCGAGGCCCGGGCGATGATCGGGCGCAGGCGGGAGGCGGTCGAGCTGTTCGAGCGGCTGCTCTCCCTGCGCAACGACGTCGGCCTGCTCGCCGAGGAGTACGACCCCCGTTACGGGCGTCTGGTGGGCAACTTCCCGCAGGCCTTCAGCCACGTCCCGCTGATCCACACGGCCCGCGCGCTCGACTGAGCCCGCGCGCCGGGCGGAGGGCCCGGAAAAATCTTCGATCCCGGTGTAACAAAGCCGTCCCGCCGCGACTCTCATCCAGCGACACCGAGAACGGCGCACCGAGAGGATCGGAAAATGAGCGACTTCGTGGCGAGCGACTACATCGACTACGACGGCGACGGCCAGACCGACGCCCAGCTGATCGACTACGACGGCGACGGCCGCGCCGACGAGGAGCGCTACGACACCAACGGCGACGGTGTCACCGACGTCGTCTACCTCGACCACGACGGCGACGGCTACGTCGACGAGACCCGGGTCGACCTCGACGGCGACGGCGTCTCCGACTACACCACGGGCTCCGGTCCCTTCCAGGCCTGACCCGCCGGCGGGCCGGCACCCGGTCCACCCCGGGCGGGGGAACCGGGGTGGACCGGGTGCCGCGCAGGACGGCCCGCTCCGGCGGGCCACGCGGTCCGGCGGCTCAGGGGCTGACGGCGAGGAACAGGAAACAGGCGAGCAGCACCAGGTGCACCCCGCTCTGCAGCATGGTCGCCCGCCCGGGGACGACGGTGAGGATCCCGACGGCGACCGTCAGTGCCAGCAGCACCATGTGCGTGGCGCCCAGGCCGAGCAGCAGCGGTCCCTCCAGCCAGAGCGAGGCGACCGCGATCGTCGGGATGGTCAGCCCGATGCTGGCCATCGCCGAGCCCAGCGCGAGGTTGAGGCTGATCTGCACGCGGTCGCGGCGGGCCGCCCGCACCGCGGCGAGGGTCTCGGGCAGCAGCACCAGTAGTGCGATCACCACTCCCACCACCGAGTGCGGCAGGCCGGCGGCCGTGACCGCCGCCTCGACCGCCGGCGACTCGGTCTTCGCCAGGCCGACGACGGCGACGAGCGAGACCAGCAGCATGCCGAGGCTCAGCAGGGCCGCCCGCGTCGTGGGCGGGGCGGCGTGCTCGCCGGCGCCGACGACGACGCCCTCGGCCGTGATCGGCAGGAAGTAGTGGCGGTGCCGCACCGTCTGCGTGACGACGAACACCCCGTACAGCGCGATCGACGCCACGGCGGCGAACGCCAGCTGGACCGGGGAGAACACCGGTCCCGGCGTGCTCGTGGTGAAGGTCGGCAGCACCAGGCTCACCGTGGCGAGCGTCGCCACGGTGGCGAGCGCCCCGCCGGTGCCCTCGGCGTTGAACACCGCGACCCGGCCTCCCACCGTCCTGACCATCAGCGACAGTCCGACGATGCCGTTGCAGGTGATCATCACCGCGGCGAAGACGGTGTCGCGGGCCAGCGAGGCCGTCCCCTCCCCGCCGGAGACCATGAGGCTGACGATCAGCCCCACCTCGATCACCGTGACCGCCACCGCGAGGACCAGGGAGCCGAACGGCTCGCCGACCCGGTGCGCGACCACCTCGGCGTGGTGCACCGCCGCCAGCACCGCGGCCGCCAGGAAGACCCCCAGGACCAGCGCCGCGGGGATCGAGGGCTCCCGTCCCCAGGCAAGGACCAGGGCCATGACCGCGAGCAGGGGAGCGGCGGTGGTCCACGGAATGGCGGGCAGGCGGAGCATGCCCCCATCCTTCCCACCGGAGCGCGCCCATCACGGACGGCGACGGCTCCACGCCTCTCCGCGACCGCTCTCCCCGCCGCGGAGAGGCACGGAGCCGTCGCCGTCCCGCCGCGGCCACCGGGTCCGTACCCCGCACCCCGTCCCGCACCGGCGCTCGCGCCCCGCCGGGCCGCACGCGCCGGACGCCGTCCGGTGCCGGCGCTCAGTCCTGTACGGCCAGGCGCACCCCGAAGCCGACCACGACGACCCCCGTCAGCCGGTCCAGGCCGCGCCTGACCGCCGGCCGGTTCAGCCAGCCGCGCAGCAGGGCGGTGAACCCGACGAGCAGGAGGCTCCACAGCAGGCCCTCGCACACGTGGACGCCGGCGAGCAGCAGCCCCATGACCGCGTGCGGCACGCCGTCCGGCATGAACTGGGGGATCATCGCGACGTAGAAGACGCCCACCTTCGGGTTGAGGAGGTTGGTGACCACGCCCCGGCGGAGACCGGGGAGGAATCCGCCCGCCGCGGCCTCGGGCGGCGCCGCGGCGGCGCCGTCCGTCCTGCGGCTCTCCCAGAGCATGCGGGCACCCAGCCAGAGCAGGTAGGCGGCGCCCGCCCAGCGCAGGACGTCGTAGGCGAGCCGGGAGGCGGCCAGGACGGCGGAGACGCCGGCCGCGGAGAGCACGCCCCACAGGAGCGTCCCGGCCTGGATGCCGAGGACCACGCCCCAGGCGGACCGCCGGCCGGCCAGCAGGGAGGTCCGCAGGACGAGCGCCGTGTCGACCCCGGGGGTGACCGTCAGCAGGCCCGCGACGACGGCGAACGAGGCGAGCGCGGTGATGATGTCCACGGTGCCCATGGTAGGGACGCGCCCCGCCTCCACCCCGCCCGGATCCCGCCGCCCGGATCCGCGGCCCCGCCCCGCCGGTCAGATCCGCCGCCCGGATGCCGCCGGCCGCGGCGGGCCCCCGCCCCCGTCCGGGGTCCGGGAACCCCGCCCCGCCGCGCGGGCCAGACCTTTTCCGGCAATTCCCCGCCCCGCGCCGGTGACCTTGGCAAAGTTATTCGAGACAAGTCCGTAAAAGGTGCGCGCCGAACTGACAACTGCGTCAAAATTTCCTTACCGGGTCTGTTCAACCGCTCATGAAGCCGAGGTCCCGATGCGGAAGATGCTGCCGCGCATGAGCGCGGAATCCCTCCCCGAGCGCCTCGACGACCTGCCCGTGGACGTCAAGGATTTCCTCCAGCTCGTCTCCGTGGACTTCGCCGGGACATATAACGTCTATCTCGCGGCCAAGGACGAACGCATCAAGATGACCCGGCTCTCCATGAGCCTGCTCGCCGCCCCCTTCGCCGCCGCCGTGGCGCTGGCGAGCGCGAAGGTCGTCAACCCGGTGCTGCTCACCTCCTGGAGCACCGTTCCGTGGTACCTGTTCGCGACCACCGCGGCCTTCGGGCTGCTGAGCGTGCTGCCGTTCCTGCGGCTGATCGAGGCGGTGAACGCGCACATGCGCACCGCGCGGGCGCTCAACAACTTCCGGCTGCTCTACGTGGTCCAGCTCAAGGACCACTTCTCCGCGCTCGGCTGGTCGCCGAACCTGCCGGTGGACCCGCGCTACCCGGAGACCTACGCGCCGCTGGCCTGGCCGGGCATCAACGTGATGATGCTGGCCCTGGTCAACTCGGCCTACATCGCGGTCGGCCTGCTCGGCCTGGCCGGGGCCGATCCCACCGCGACCCTGCTCCTGCTGGTCATCGCGCTGCTGGCGCTGGTGCACTACCTCGTCTACTACGTGCGCTCCAACGTCTCCCGCCAGCGCCGGCTCCCCCAGAACCCGTTCCATTTCCCCAACGTGGAGACCTGAATGGCCGACCTCCTCCGACGATTCGCGACCTGTGGGGAGTGCTGGGTGTGGCTGATGCGCCACGTGCGGGACGAGGGCGGGCCGGCCGAGGACGACCGGGGCCCGGTCATCGAGGCGCCGGCCGTGCTGTTCGAGATCGACCGGGCCGGCTGGGACGACCCGCTCCTGGCGGCGTACGGCGACGCGGGCAGGATCGCCCTGTACTCCAGCAAGTTCACCGAGGTCGCGGTGGTGCCGCCGTTCAAGTACAGCTACGGCGGGCGGCTCCGCGGGCTGCTGGGCGTGGACCAGCTCGCCTGGGTGACCGCCCTGCTGCGCGCCCGGCCGTACAGCAAGAGCGGGTGGATCTCGCTGACCGCGCCGGGTGAGCGGCCGGACGCCGTGCCCTGCCTGACCAGCCTGGCCTTCCGCCTCCGGGAGGGGCGGCTGGTGATGACCGCGGCGTTCCGGTCGCAGAACGCGCTCACGTCCTACCTGAACTACGTGCCCCTGCGTAGTATCCAGAGCGAGGTCGCCGACGACCTCGGGGTGGGCTGTGGGTCAATGAGGGTCTTCGTCGACGTTCCGCACATCTACGTGGCCGACGCGGCGGTGGTCGAGGAGATCCTCGGTCGTTCGGAGCGCGATGGGCTCGGCGAGGGCGAAGGCGAGGCGTCACCAGGTCCTGCTGGTCGATCTGGACGGGACCGTGGTGGACTACGCCCGGACCGAGGGCGAGGCGCTCCGTGAGGTGCACCGCCGGTTCTTCCGCGGCTCCCTGCCGGATCTCCCCGGCTTCCTGCGCGCCTTCCACGCGGCCAACGAGCCGCTGTGGGCCGCCTACCGCGAGCGCCGCGTCGAGCTGTCCGAGCTGCGCCTGGAGCGCTGGGCGCGGCTGGGCGCCGGCCCCGGGGTGGCCGCCGCGTTCGAGGAGGCCCTCGGCCGCAACACCGTGCTGTTCCCGGAGGCGTACCGGGCGCTGCGGCGGCTGTCGCGGCGCTTCAGGCTGGCCCTGGTGACCGACGGCATCGCCCGGGTCCAGCGGGTCAAGCTCCGCCGTACGCGGATCGAGCGGTTCTTCGAGCACGTGGTGATCGCTCCCGAGGTGGGGCTGCGCAAGCCCGACGGCGCGCTGCTCCACCACGCCCTGGCCCTGCTGGAGGCCAAACCGGACGACGCCCTGATGGTCGGCGACTCCCCGGTGAGCGACGGCGGCTGCGCACGGGAGGCCGGGGTCGGCTTCTGCTGGGTGAACCGGACCGGCGCGGCGCCCGTGCCCGGCGTCCCCGTCCAGCGGACGGTCCCCCACCTGGGGGTCCTCTGAACCCGCCGCGGCCGCCCCGCCGGGCGCGGCGACCCGGCGGGATCACTGTCCGATTAATGCCATACCTACCGGTATGGTCGGCTGGTGAGCGGAACGAGCATCTATCGCACCCTGCTGGTCGTCGCGGGCGTGGCAGGACTGGTCTGCACCTGGTTGGCCGGCGACGAGCCGCTGATCTACTTCACCGTGCAGAGCAACATCATGCTGACGGCCTACCACGTCTGGCAGCTGTCCGGCCGGGCCGCGCCCTCGGCGTTCCTCAAGGGCGCGGTGACCCTGTTCATCTCGATCACGGGCCTGGTCTACCACTTCATACTGGCCCACGGCGCCAGCCCGCTGGCCCTGCTCCCCGACGGCCGGGGCGACGACGTCAGCCAGCTGGGCAGCCTGCTGCTGCACTACGTGACGCCGGCCATGGCCTTCGCCGACTGGCTGCTCTTCGACCGGGCCCTGCGCCCCGGCTGGGCCGAGCCGCTGCTCTGGCTGGCCTACCCGCTCGCCTACCTCGTCTTCGCGCTGGTCCGGGGAGCCCTGCTCGCCCCGGACGCCGAGCGGCGCTACCCCTATCCGTTCCTCGACGTGGACCGGCTCGGCTACGACGGGGTCGCGCTCCAGGCGGTCGTCCTCACCGCGGCCTTCGCCGCCCTCGGCTACGCCGTCGTCGCCCTGCACCGCCTGGTCTCCCGTACGGCGCGGCTCCGGATCCCTCAGGAGAGCGGGGCCGCGGGCTGACCGGCCCCACGCACGGCGCGGCCCCGGTCCCGCACGGGAGACCGGGGCCGCGGAAGGACCGGCCGCTCAGCGGAAGCGGCGCAGCCGGAGGCTGTTGCTGACCACGAAGACCGAGGAGAACGCCATCGCGGCGCCGGCGATCATCGGGGTGAGCAGGCCCAGCGCCGCCAGCGGCAGGGCGGCCACGTTGTAGGCGAAGGCCCAGAACAGGTTGCCCTTGATCGTGGCCAGCGTCCGGCGTGACAGGCGGATCGCGTCGGCGGCAACCCGCAGGTCGCCGCGGACCAGCGTCAGGTCGGAGGCCTCGATCGCCACGTCGGTGCCGGTGCCCATCGCCATGCCGAGGTCGGCCTGGGCGAGCGCGGCGGCGTCGTTGACGCCGTCGCCGACCATGGCGACCGTGCGGCCCTCGGCCTGCAGCCGCTTGACCACGTCGACCTTGTCGGCGGGCAGCACGTCGGCGACGACCTCGTCGATGCCGACCTCGGCGGCGACCCGGCGGGCCACCGTCTCGTGGTCGCCGGTGAGCAGGACCGGCTTCAGGCCCAGCGCGCGCAGCTCGGCGATCGCCTCGGCCGAGGTGGGCTTGACCGCGTCGGCGACGGTGAGCACCGCGCGGGCCTCGCCGTCCCAGCCGACCGCGACCGCGGTCTCGCCGCGGGCCTGCGCCTCGGCCATCGCCCGCTCCAGCTCGGCGGGCAGGTGCTGCGACCACTCGGCCAGCAGCTGCGGGCGGCCGACGAGCACGGCGTGGCCGTCCACGATCCCCTGCACGCCCAGGCCCTCGACGTTGGCGAAGTCCTCGACCTTCGCGGTGGAGCCCGCGGCGCGGGCGACCGCCTGGGCGATCGGGTGCTCGGAGGCCGACTCCAGTGCCCCGGCGAGCCGCAGGACCTCCTCGCGGCCGGTGCCGCCGGCGGTGACGACGTCCTTGAGGGTCATCTTGCCCTCGGTCACCGTGCCGGTCTTGTCCAGCACGACCGTGTCCACCCGGCGGGTCGACTCCAGCACCTCCGGGCCCTTGATCAGGATGCCGAGCTGGGCGCCGCGGCCCGTGCCGACCATCAGCGCGGTCGGCGTGGCCAGGCCCAGCGCGCAGGGGCAGGCGATGATGAGCACCGCGACCGCGGCGGTGAAGGCGGCGGCCGTGCCGTCGCCGGTGCCGAGCCAGAAGCCGAGGGTGGCCAGCGCGAGGGCGATCACGATCGGCACGAACACCCCGGAGACGCGGTCGGCCAGCCGCTGCACGGCGGCCTTGCCGTTCTGCGCCTCCTCCACCAGGCGGGCCATCTGGGCCAGCTGGGTGTCGGAGCCGACCCGGGTGGCCCGGACCACGAGCCGCCCGCCGGCGTTCACGGTCGCGCCCACCACGGTGTCGCCGGGACGGACCTCCACCGGGACCGACTCGCCGGTCAGCATCGAGGCGTCCACCGCCGAGGAGCCCTCCTCGACCACCCCGTCGGTGGCGATCTTCTCGCCGGGCCGCACCAGGAACAGGTCGCCGACCGCCAGGCGCTCGACCGGGACGGTCTTCCCGGAGGCGAGCGTGACCTCCTTGGCGCCCATCGAGAGCAGCGCGCGGAGCGCGGCGCCGGCCCGCCGCTTGGAGCGGGCCTCGAAGTAGCGGCCGGCCAGGATGAAGGCGGTCACCCCGGCGGCGGCCTCGAAGTAGATGTTGCCCGAGCCGTCGCCCCGGGCGAGGGCGAACTCGAAGCCGTGCCGCATGCCCGGCATGCCCGCCGTACCGAAGAACAGCGCCCACAGCGACCAGCCGAAGGCGGCGATCGTGCCGAGCGAGACCAGGGTGTCCATGGTCGCCGTGCCGTGGCGCAGGTTGGTCCAGGCGGCCTTGTGGAACGGCCAGCCGCCGTAGACCACGACGGGCCCGGCCAGGGCGAGCGAGAGCCACTGCCAGTTGTCGAACTGCAGCGCCGGGACCATCGCCATCGCGATGACCGGGACGGAGAGGACGACCGAGGTGACCAGCCTCTGGCGGAGCGGGGCGAGCCCGTCGTGCTCCTCGGCCGGCACCGCCTCCTGCTCGGGGGCGGGGGGCAGCTCGGCGGTGTATCCGGCCTTCTCCACCTCGGCGACCAGGTCCTCGGGGCTGACGCCCTCCGGGTAGACGACCTTGGCCTTCTCGGTGGCGTAGTTGACCGTGGCGGTCACGCCGTCGAGCTTGTTCAGCTTCCGCTCGATCCTGTTGGCGCACGACGCGCACGTCATGCCGCCGATGGCGAGCTCGATCTCGCCTCCGCCGGCGGGCGGCCTGGTGGTGGTCACGGACATGACCTCTCCTGTCACTCGTCACTCAATCCTGCGCGGCCTCCGGCCGCGGGTGGTAATCGGGGGTCCCCGTCTCCTCCGGGGGCGGGTACGGTCGCCCGCCCCCGGAGGAGACGGCGCGGCCGCGCTCAGCGGCAGCCGCCGGAGCCGCAGCAGGAGTCCGCCTGCCCGGCCGCGGCCCCGTCCGCCGGCAGGAGCTCGATGACCGGGAGCCCGGCGGCCGGCGCCGCGGGCGCCTCAGGGGTCTCGGGGGTCGCGGAGGTCTCCGCGGCCGGAGCACCGGCCCGTCCGGTGAGCTCGTAGCCCGCCTCGTCCACGGCCGCGCCGACGGCGGCGTCGTCGAGCGGGCCCCGGCTGGTCACGGTGACCAGCTTGGCCGCCAGGTCGACGTCCACGCCGGTCACACCGGGCACCCGGCTCACCTCGGCGGTCACCGAGCCGACGCAGTGGCCGCAGGTCATGCCCTCGACGCGGTAGGTGGTCGTGATGGTCATGGTCGTTGTCTCCCTTTCGAGTGGTCTCATCGGTCGTTCCGCGAGCGGTCTTACGGACGGCGCCGGGGTGGCGCCGGGATGCTGCCCGGACGGCGCCCCGTGGGGGCGGCCGTCAGGACCGGACCAGGCGCGTGATCGCGTCGTGGGCCTCGCGGAGCTTGCCGTCGGCCTCGTCGCCGCCCTTGGCGACGGCCTCGGCGACGCAGGTCCTCATGTGCTCGTCGAGCAGGTCGAGGCTGAACGCCTGCAGTGCCCGGGTGACGGCGGAGACCTGCGTCAGGATGTCGATGCAGTATCTGTCCTCGTCGACCATGCGCTGCAGGCCGCGCACCTGGCCCTCGACCTTGCGGAGGCGGCGCAGGCGGTCGTCCTGGTGGTGGGTGTGTCCCGGCATGTCGTTCCCTCCCATCACGGTCAACACCCTACCCCCCTTGGGTATTCCGGTCAGTGGCTGTGCCCGTCGTCGGCGTGTCCGTCGGCCCCGTGTCCGGGCTTCCCCTTCCCCGCCTTCTCCCCGGCGGGCCCCTCCTCCGGCACGGCCGGCACGGCCGGCGCGCCCGCGGTGGCCGCGGTGAACTCGGCGGTCCGCACGGCGCCGCCGTGCTTGAAGTCCAGGAACAGCCGGTAGGTCCCCGCACTGGGCACCTCCGCGTGGAAGGTGATGCCGGGCCCGGCCGCGGTCTTCCCGTCGCCCGGCTCGCCGCCGGGGTGGACGTGCAGGTAGGCCAGGTCGCCGTCGCGCAGCGCGACGAGGTGGCCGTAGGCGCCGAGGTAGGGCTCCAGGTCGGTGACGGGCTCGCCGTCCTTGCTCACCGAGAGCGTCAGCCCGCTGGACCGCCCGGCGACCAGGTCACCGGCGAGGGTGACCGTGTAGCCGTCCACGGTGGCGGTGCGCACGGCCTCGCCGACGGGCTCCGGCCGGTAGTCGCCGGGGGCCGACAGGTCCGTGCCGAGCGTCATGCCCGCCCTCCCTTCGGGGGCGAAGTCGGCGAACGCGCGGTACTCCCCCGGCTCGGGCAGGGTCAGCGGGACCGACCAGGTCCCGTCCGCCTCCATCTCCGGGTGGAGGTGCTGGAAGCCGGTCAGATCGCGGCGGACCACGATGAGGTGCAGCTCCTTGTCGTGCTGCGGGGTGAACCGGGTGACCGGCCTGCCGTCGGGGCCGGTCACCGAGAAGCGGAAGTCCGTCTCCTCTCCCGGCTCCACGACGTCGGTCCGGGGCACCAGCGTGTATCCGCCCGCCGAGACCTGGAGTCCGCCGGGCACCTCGGCCGCGTGCGCCGTCCCACCCGGCTTCTCCGCCCCGGCGTGCGCGGCGGTGGCATGGCCGCCGTCGCCGGTGGCCGCGTGGCCGGAGCCGCCGGCGGCCGGGCGGCCGGTGGCCCCGGCCGCCACCTGCCCGGTCTCCCCCACCGGCCCGGCGATCCTGCCGACGCCGAACGCCCCGCCGAAGACGGCGGCCAGCCCGAGCACGTACGCCCCCACCTTGGTCGCGCCGTTCATCACTCCCCCTCTCGGAATACCCCCTCGGGGTATCTTCACGGCATCAGCCTGCCACATCCGTCAACGTCTCGCAACCCCGGGGGGGTATAGGAACAATCCGCGGACCGGCGATGCGGGCACCGGCGGACAGCGGAGGCGGGCCGAGGTCTCGATCCGGGCACATGGAACCCACCCCTCCGGCCGCCTCGGCTCCCACCCCCCCGGCCGCGTGCGCACACACCCCCCGGGCCAGGACACGCCGACCCCCGGGATCCCGGCCGGGATGACGATGACGGGGCCGGACGCCGTCCGGCCCCGTCATCGTCATCGTCGCCTGCGCACCCTCCGCGCGGAGGACTTTCGTTTTCCGCGACGGGACGATTCCCTCACCAGCGAAAAAGGATCAGATCGCCGTTCCGGCTCGGACGGATTCCCGGCAGCACCTCCTCTTTCGCCGCCGGCGCGACCCGCCCCGGCACCCTCTCCGCTTCCCGCGGCGACGCCGGCTCGCGGCCAGACGACCTCCACCGTCCGGTGCGACTCCTCGCCCCGTCGCAGAGCCTCACCCGCGTTGAGCGTTTTCAGGACCTCCACCACAGCCCCTTCGCTCTCGATCTTGGGAGCCAAGGCCATCGCGACCTTCCGATGCGTTCGCGCGTGTATCCACCACGGACCGACCACCGAGGCGACGAGCACCACGGGACAGACCATCATGGCCAGCACCAGCCATGGACTCACGGTGGGTTCGGCGACGAACTGCTTCACCAGCAGGGCTTCGACCCCCAAGGCCACGACGGCGACCCCCACCCCGGTCCCGGTGACCGCCGGGTCCTTTCCCGACCCCTTCGTCGGGCTCATGGCTATCCCCGCCGGCCTCGACCGATCCGACGCCGGATCGGAATCGCCGTTGCCTCCGCACACACGTAGTCGTGCGAGTACTTTGAGTACCCAACACAATGGCAACAGAAGGACACAGCAGGTTGCGTCCGGCCCGGAATACTGAATAGGTTCCGATGGCTGTACATGACAAGCCCTTTCCATGCGAAATCGATGGAGTTGGAGAGGGTTTCGCACCAGGGCGGGCAAGTGCAGCCGGTCCGTCGCGGGCCTGCCCGCCCGCGACGGCAGAGAAGGGCATGACCCTTGTCCGCCCTGGTGGCACCAGAAGGTCTCAGATACGACGAAGGGCCCCGCATTCTGATCGCGCGCTTTCCGTGGCGCGCCCACCAGAACTCCTGAGGCCCGAGGGTCGATGAGGTGCTACGGCGGCCAAGCCGTCACGGGAGTCTCCTGTCGCGTGAACGCCGCCCCCCGGGCGGCTGCTTCCCTGGCGTGGCGACCCGACCGCGAGTGGTCCCAAGCGCCGCACGCACACCATGCGGGCACCGGCGTCTCACGACGATCGCACGCCACGTGGGGCAAAGCGTAGCCCTTCCACCTGACATCCGAACAAGAGAACCAACAGGGCGTATGACGTAGATCAACCTGTCAAAGCCTTGACCTGGACAAACACAGCACCACCAAAGTGAAATTCTTGTCACGTTCGCACCCGCACCACCAGGGAACTCTTGCGCAGCTTTCCCCATAAGCGCAGAGAAATCGACAAAAGCACAAGTTGTGGACACGACGTCCGAGTGATGCACTGAGGATGAGATAGCCACACCTCCGGGGGAAGACGGCAGCCCCGGAAGCCGACTCCCGGCACGTGCGAAGACCACACGCGACCCGCCGTCACCGAGACGGGAGCCTCCGGACCCGTTCCGCGGCCGGGTCGTAGAGGGGTTCGGCCGCCACCGCGGCGCCCGCCCAGGTGCCGGTGACGCCGACCTGGACACGGGTGCCCGGGGCGGTGCCGGCCGGGAGGTAGGCGTAGGCGATCGAGCGGTCCACGCGGTGGCCGTACCCGCCGCTCGTCACGCGGGAGACGGGCGCGCCGTCCAACCGGACCGGCTCGCCGCCCAGGCAGACCTCGGCGGGGTCGTCGAGGACCAGGCAGCACAGCCGCCGGGCGGGCTCGGCGAGCGCGTCCCGGCCGAGGAAGTCCTTGTCCCGGGCCACCGCGAAGCCCAGGCCCGCCTCCAGCGGGGTGGTCTCCGGGGTGATGTCCAGGCCCCAGACCCGGTAGCCCTTCTCCAGCCGCATCGAGTCGATCGCCCGGTAGCCCGCCGGGCGCATGCCGTACGGCGCACCGGCCTCCATGAGCGCGTCCCACAGCGTGAGCCCGTACTCCGACGGGCAGTACAGCTCCCAGCCGAACTCGCCGACGAACGTCACCCGCTGGGCGAGCACCGGGACGCTCCCGACGCTGATCTCCCGCGCCCTCATGTAGCCGAAGGCCAGGTCGTCGGGCGAGAGCGAGCCGAGGATGTCCAGCGCGCGCGGCCCCCACAGGCAGTAGCAGGCGTACGCCGAGGTGACGTCGCGCACCTCCAGGCCGTGACCGCGCAGCAGCGCGGCGTCGTGCACGCCGAAGGCGGTCCCGGTGACCAGCCGGAAGCGGTCGGCGGCCAGGCGGGTGACGGTGAGGTCGGCCTCGATGCCGCCGCGGGCGTTCAGCAGCTGGGTGTAGACGACCGAGCCGACGGGCCGGTCCAGCTGCGCGGCGCAGGCGTGCTGGAGCCGCGCGAGGGCCCGCGGCCCGGAGACCTCCAGCTTGGCGAAGGAGGTCTGGTCGAACAGCCCGGCCGCGTCCCGGGTGGACAGGCACTCGGCGCGCACGGCGGGCGACCAGACCCGTCCCGCCCATCCCCGGGGCCTGCGCTCCCCCGCCGCGCCGCCCCTCGCCGCGCCGCCTCCCGGCACGGCGCCCCGCACCGGGGCCGCGCCCGTCCCCGCCCCCGTGGCCGCGCCCGGAGCGGCGTCCGGGACCGCCCCGCCATCCGGAGCCGCGTCCGGGGCGGCGTTCGAGGCGAACCAGTTGACCCGCTCCCAGCCGGCCTTCTCCCCGAAGGCGGCCGCCAGCTCCACGTGCCGCGGCCAGGCGGGGGAACGGCGCAGCGGCCGGGCGGCGGTGCGCTCCTCCCCCGGGTAGACGATGTCGTAGTACGTCGAATAGGCGTCCAGCGCCCTGGCCCGCGCCCAGGAGGCGGAGCGGGCGTGCCCGCCGAAGCGGCGCAGGTCCATGCCGAACAGGTCGTACTCCGGCGTGCCGCCGGTGATCCACTCGGCCATGACCTTGCCCACGCCGCCCGCCGCGGCCAGCCCGTGCACGCAGAACCCGGCCGCCGCCCAGAGCCCGCGCACCGCGGTCGGCCCGAGCAGGAACTCCCCGTCCGGGGTGAACGCCTCCGGCCCGTGCACCGTCTTCACGATCTCCGTACGGCCCAGCGCCGGCACCCGCCGCACGGCCGCGTCCCACGATTCCTGGAACTTCGGCATGTCGGGAGGGAAGAGCGTGCGAGGCTCGTCCAGTGGGGCGGGCGTGTCCCAGACCTCCGGGCTGCGGATGTAGCCGCCGACGAGCAGGCCCCCGCCCTCCTCGCGGAAGTACACGATGTTGTCCGGGTCCCGCACCGTGGGAGCGGACGAGGCGACCCCGAAGGGCGCGGTGACGACGTACTGGTGCTTGATCGGCACGACCGGGATGTCCGCCCCCGCCAGCCGCCCGAGCCACCCGCTGGCGGCTCCGGCGGCGATGACGACCGTCTCGGCCCGGACGGTCCACTCCTCCGCCTCCGCATCGGCTCTGGCGGCGCGCGCGCCGCTCCCGGCGGCGTCCGCCCCGGCTCCGGCGGCCCGCGCGGAGACTCCGGCGCTCTGCGCTGCGGTCTGCGCGGTGGCCAGCCGCACGCCGGTGACCGCGCCGCCGGTGACGTCGAACCCGGTCACCCGGGTCCCGGTGAGGATCCGCACGCCCAGCTTCTCCGCCCCGGCCGCCAGCGCCCTGGCCAGCAGCGCCGGGTCGAGCCAGCCGTCGTCCGGCAGCCAGAGCGCGGCCCGCACGTCCGCCGTCTCCAGCAGCGGCAGCATCCGCCCCGCCCGCGCGCCGGAGACCACCTCCACGTCCAGCCCGTACGTCTCGGCGGCCCCGGCCAGGCGCAGCGACTCCTCCACCCGCTCCGGCGTGGTCGCCAGCCGGAGCCCGCCCACCCCGCGCCAGCCGGGGTCCAGCCCGGTGAGCCGGGCCAGCTCGGGGTAGAGACCGGCCGAATACATGATCATCTTGGTCTGCGTGACGGTGGAGCGCAGCTGGCCCACGAACCCGGCCGAGTGCCAGGTGGTCCCCTCGGTGAGCTCGTGCCGCTCCACCAGGAGCACCTCGCTCCAGCCGAGCCTCGCCAGGTGGTAGGCCACGCTGCAGCCGGCCACGCCGCCACCGATCACGACGGCCCGGGCGGAGTCGGGAAGTCTCACGTCAGGAACCTCTCTGTAACGACTCGTCCGCAGAATCGGATCAATGGTCTGAAGGTAGGCCAAAGGAGTGCGGCATGCCAGACACTCTCGCGCGCGTCCGCGACTGGGCCGGACAGCCCGTCACCGAGACGCCGCTCAAGGGCGGCCTCAGCCACCGCATCTCCCGGGTGGACGCCGCCGACGGGCGGCGCTGGCTGCTGCGGATCCTCGACCCGCGCGTCTCGGCCGCCGGGCTCGGCATCCCGCTGGAGCAGGAGATCGCCAACACCGAGCGGGCCGCCGAGGCGGGGGTCGGCCCGCGGGTCCTGCACCGCATGCCCGGCGCCCTGCTCCTGGAGTACCTCGACGGCGTCACGCTGGACGCGCCGGCCGTGCGGGAGCTGCCGGAGCCCATCACGGCGGCCTGCCGGCGTCTGCACGCGGGACCCCGGTTCGCAGGCGACTTCTCCGTCTTCCGCAAGCTGGAGCAGTTCCTCGCCCTCTGCCGGGAGCACGGCCTGCGCACCCCGGACGGCTACGAGGACGTGCTCCCGGCGGCCGCCGAGATCGAGCGCGCCCTGGCCGCGCGCCCGCTGCCCTCGGTGCCCTGCCACAACGACCTGCTCCCGGCGAACCTCATCCGCTGCGGCACGGAGGTGCGGATCGTCGACTACCAGCTCTCCGGGAACGGCGATCCGGCCTTCGAGCTGGGCGACATCGCCGCCGAGGCGGAGTACGACCCGGACCTCACCGCCCGGCTCGCCCGCGCCTACTTCGGTGAGGACGACCCGCGGCTGACCGCCCGGGTCCGGCTCAACCTGATCATGTCGAACATCACCTGGACCCTCTGGTTCTCCGTCCACCACGGGCTGCTGCGCGAGCAGGCGGCCGCCGCGGACTTCGACTACGAGGCCGAGGCCGCCGGGAAGTTCGCGCGGGCCGTACGGGACCTCGGCGATCCGGGGTTCGGGCGGCTGATCGACGACGTCCGGGGCCCGCGCCCCGGCCCCGTGGCCCGGGGGCCGCATCCCGGGCCCGCCACCCCCCGCATCACGCAAGGAGGCCTGTATGACCGAACCGGCCCCGGTGGACGAGGACGCGAGACGACTCGCTGAACTCGGCTACAAGCAGGAGCTGTCCAGAACCTGGAGCGGCTTCTCCAACTTCGCGATCTCCTTCTCGATCATCTCGATCCTGGCCGGCTGCTTCACCACCTTCGGCCAGGCGTGGAACAACGGCGGCCCGGTCGCCATCTCCTGGGGCTGGCCGCTGATCTCGGTCTTCATCCTGATCATCGGCCTGTGCATGTCCGAGCTGGTCTCGGCCTACCCGACCGCCGGCGGCATCTACTGGTGGGCCGCGAAGATGGGCAGGCCGGTGCACGGCTGGTTCACCGGCTGGTTCAACCTCATCGGCCTGATCGCGGTCACCGCCTCGGTCGACTACGGCTGCGCGACCTTCATGAACATCACGGCCAACCGGTTCGCGCCGGGGTTCGAGGTCTCGCTCGGCAACACGTTCGTCCTGTTCGCGGCCGTCCTGGTGCTGCACGCCCTGATCAACGTCTACAGCCACCGGCTGATCTCGCTGCTGCAGAACGTCTCGGTGTGGTGGCACGTGTTCGGCGCGGCCGCCGTCGTGGCCATCCTGGTCTTCGGCCCGGACTCGCACCAGTCGCTCTCGTTCGTCTTCACCGAGACGATCAACAACTCCGGCTTCTCCGACTCGTCCTACTGGTTCTACGTGCTGCCGCTCGGCTTCCTGCTCACCCAGTACACGATCACCGGCTTCGACGCGTGCGCGCACGTGTCCGAGGAGACCCGGGGCGCGGCCACGGCCGCCGCCCGGGGCCTGTGGCAGTCGATCTTCTACTCGGCGATCGGCGGCTGGATCGTGCTGCTGGCCTTCCTGTTCGCGGCCACCGACGTGGAGGCGGTCAACGAGGCGAGCGGCTTCGTGGGCGCGATCTTCGAGACCGCGCTGCCCGGCAACCTCGCCACCGCGATCTTCGCGATCTCCACCGTCGGCCAGTTCTTCTGCGGCATGAGCTGCGTGACCTCGATGTCCCGGATGACCTACGCCTTCGCCCGGGACGGCGCCATCCCGGGCTGGCGGCTCTGGTCGAGGGTCGACGCCAACCGGACCCCGGTCAACGCGATCGTCCTGGGCTGCGCGGTGGCGCTGCTGCTCACCCTGCCCGCGCTCTACGAGGCCCCGGGCGGGGCCCCGCTGGCGTTCTACGCGGTCGTCTCGGTCGCGGTCATCGGCCTGTACCTGGCGTTCCTGATCCCGATCTGGCTCCGGCTCCGAATGGGCGACCGCTTCGAGCCCGGCCCGTGGACCCTGGGCGCCAGGTACAAGGTGATGTGCTGGATCGCGATCATCGAGATCGCCGTGGTCTCGGTCTACTTCGTCATGCCGCTGGTCCCGCAGGCCGTGCCGTTCAGCGAGGACTTCACCTGGACCGCGGTGAACTACGCGCCCATCGTGCTGGGCGTGATGGTGCTGGGCGTGGGGCTGTGGTGGGCGCTGTCGGCCCGGCACTGGTTCACCGGGCCGCGCCGTACGGTCGACGACACCCCCGACGAGCCCGGCGTCTCCTCGGGCGAGCCCGAGCCCGTCGGCTGACGGCGCGTCCCGGCCGGCTCGCACGCGCCGGGCCGGGCACACCGGGCCGTTCAGGCGGACCGGACCGGCCGGGCACGCCGGAAACGGACGGCCCGGACCGGGCACGGCGGGGTCAGGCGGCCTCGAAGGCCTTCGCCACCGCGGCGCGGACCTCGTCCATCGCGGCCGGGACGGACTCGTTGGCCAGCGAGGTCATCTCCACGTCGGGCATGCCGCAGGGCACCGCCCAGTTCCACGGGGTCAGGTCGCCGTCCACGTTGAGGGCGAACCCGTGGCTGGTGACGCCCCGGCTCTGCCGCATGCCGATCGAGACGACCTTCCGGCCGGTCCGGCTCGTCCACACGCCGGTGAGCAGCTCGGAGCCGGGCGGGGTGTCCCGGCGCTCGGCCGGCAGGCCCAGCGCGTCCAGCGCGTCGACCAGGCGGAGCTCGACCTCGCGCACGTAGTCGACGATCCCCTCGCCCTCGTCCAGCTTGACGATCAGGTAGCCGACCAGCTGGCCGGGGCCGTGGTAGGTGAGCTGGCCGCCCCTACCGGTGGTCACGACGGGGATGCCGCGGGACGGGTCGGGCAGGTGCTGCTCCGGCGTGCGCCTGCCGATGGTGTAGACCGGCGGGTGGCTGAGCAGCCAGAGGGTGTCCGGCCGCTCGTCGCGCTGCCGTTCGCCGACCAGGTCGGCCATGCGCTCCATGGCCGCCTCGTAGTCGACCAGATCGTCCTGGATCAGGGACAGGGGACGTTGCCTCATGCCCCGAGTCTATTTTCCGCGGGAGTCCCGCAGGCCGCGGGCGGCCGTGCCCGCCGGGGGGATCCCCCGGCGCGGTCACCGGTACTGCTTCTCGGGCGCCTGGGGCATGAGGATCCACAGTGCCACGTAGGCGATCCAGAGCGGCCCCGGGATGAGCGAGAGCAGCAGCCAGAGCACCCGGACGAGCGTGGGCGGCAGGCCCATGCTGTCGGCGATGCCGCCGCAGACGCCGGCGATGATCCGGTGGTTCCTCGAACGGTGCATGTTTCCTCTCCCCGGTTCGTCGTTCCTCATCTGGTGAACGAGCGGCGGAGAGACCCCCGTTCCCCCGGCGTCCCTGAGAAAACCCTGACAGGGTCGGGGACGGGCCACACGGGAAACGTGACACCCGGACGCCGCAGCCGGCGGATTCCGTAACTTTCGCGCATCTCCTCCGGGGGCCCTAGGCGCGAATGATCGATCACGGTACGTTCCGCTCTAGTACGGAATGGGAACCCCCCAGCAACCTCCCAAGGAGCGTCATGCGCCTGAGATTCCGACGCGGAGCGGCCATAGGCGTCACCCTCGCCGCGGCCCTCGCGCTTCCCCTCTCCCTCGCCCCGGCGGCCGGCGCGGCTGCCGCCGACGTCCCGGAGATCCTCGCCACCGCCCTGTCCCACCAGGTCAAGGGCAAGAACGTGCACAAGCACCTGGAGAAGTTCCAGCAGATCGCCACCGCCAACGGCGGCAACCGCGCCGCGGGCACCCCCGGCTACGACGCCTCCCTCGCCTACGTGCAGGACAAGCTGCGCCGGGCCGGATATCAGACCACCACCACCGACGTCGAGTTCCCGGTCAAGTGGGAGGAGTTCTCCCCCGCGGTGCTGCAGCAGGTCTCCCCCGAGGCCAAGAGCTACACGGCCGGCACCGACTTCGTGACCGTGCACTCCTCCAGCCGCGGGGACGTCACCGCGCAGGTCCAGGTGGTCGACGCGATCATCCCGACGCCGGCGGAGCCCAACACCTCCACCGCGGGCTGCGAGGCCTCCGACTTCGCCGGCTTCGTGCCGGGCCGGATCGCGCTGATCCAGCGCGGCACCTGCCCGTTCGTCGACAAGGCGACCAACGCCAAGGCCGCGGGCGCCTCCGGTGTGATCTTCTTCAACGAGGGCCAGCCGGGCCGTACCGACCCGCTGGAGTTCGACATCGTCGAGTGGCGCTTCGGCTTCCCGATCGTGATGGCGAGCACCGCCGTCGGCCTCGACCTGGCCGACAGCCCGGGCACCACCGTGCGCCTGAAGGTGGACGCCGAGACCACGGTCGGCACCACCAAGAACCTCGTCGCCGACTCGCGGTGGGGCAAGAAGGGCGAGATCGTGATGGTCGGCGCGCACCTGGACGGTGTGCCGGAGGGCGCGGGCATCAACGACAACGGCTCCGGCAGCGCCGCCGTCCTGGAGACCGCGCTGAAGCTGGCCAAGGTCCCGACCAAGCACAAGCTCCGCTTCGCCTTCTGGGGAGCCGAGGAGCTCGGCCTGCTCGGCTCCGACCAGTACGTCGCGGGCCTGTCGCAGGCGGAGAAGGACAAGATCCGGCTCTACCTGAACTTCGACATGATCGCCTCCCCGAACGACGTCACCTTCCTGTACGACGGTGACGACTCCGACGCCGAGGGCGCGGGCCCCGGCCCGGCCGGCTCCGCCGAGATCGAGAAGCTCTTCGAGAAGTTCTACGGCAAGCGCAAGCTGCCGTTCGAGGGCACCGACTTCGACGGCCGCTCCGACTACGGCCCGTTCATCGCCAACGGCATCCCGTCCGGCGGCGTCTTCACCGGCGCCGAGGGCGTCAAGACGGCGGAGCAGGCGGCGAGGTTCGGCGGCACCGCCGGCGCCCCGTACGACCCCTGCTACCACGCCGCCTGCGACGGCATCACCAACATCAACGCCGCCGCGCTGGAGCGCAACTCCAAGGCCGTCGCCTACGCGACCGCCTACTACGCCTACGACCTGTCCGGCATCCCCGACCGGAACGCCGCCGCCCTGGCGAAGTCCGCCGCCGCGCCCGCCCGCGCCCACGCGCACGGCGAGGCGGCCAGGTAACCGGCGGGACGGCCGGACAGGACCGGCCGTCCGCCTCGGGGCGGCCCTCCCCCCTCCGGGACGGGCCGCCCGCCCCGCGCACCACCACGCTGTACGGCGCGCACCCGCACCCCGGGTGCGCGCCGCTCGGGAACACCCCCCTCCACCTCCGACCCGAGGAGCATGATGCGCACTCTCCGGACCATCGGGACGGCGGCGATCCTGGCCGTCCCCCTGGTGCTCGCCCCCCTGACCGCCTCGTCGGCCGCGACCTCCGCGACCGGTTCGGCGGCGGCCCCGCCGGACGTCTCCCTGGCGGCCGTCAAGGCCCATCTGAGCCAGTTCCAGTCCATCGCGACCGCCAACGGCGGCAACCGGGCCCACGGCCGCCCCGGCTACCTGGCCTCCGTGAACTACATCAAGGGCCTGCTGGACGGCGCCGGCTTCACCACCACCGTGCAGTCGTTCACCTACAACGGCGCGACCGGCTACAACCTCGTCGCCGACTGGCCGGGCGGCGACCCGGACGACGTCCTCATGGTCGGCGCGCACCTCGACAGCGTCGCCTCCGGCCCCGGCATCAACGACAACGGCTCCGGCAGCGCCGCCATCCTGGAGACCGCGCTGGAGGTCGCCCGCCAGGGCCTGGCCCCGGCCAAGCACCTGCGCTTCGCCTGGTGGGGTGCCGAGGAGCTGGGTCTGCGGGGGTCACGGCACTACGTGAACACCCTCCCGGCCGCCGAGCGCTCGAAGATCAAGGGCTATCTCAACTTCGACATGGTCGGCTCGCCCAACGCCGGCTACTTCGTCTACGACGGCGACGACTCCGACGGCACCGGTGCCGGCCCCGGCCCGGCGGGCTCGGCCGAGCTGGAGAGGACGCTCCAGGACTACTTCGCCTCGATCGGCGTGCCGACGCGGGGCACCGACTTCGACGGCCGCTCCGACTACGGCCCGTTCATCGGCGTCGGCATCCCCGCCGGGGGCACGTTCACCGGCGCCGAGGGCGTCAAGACCAGCGCGCAGGCCGCGCTCTGGGGCGGTACGGCGGGACGGGCCTTCGACCCCTGCTACCACCGTTCCTGCGACACGACGGCCAACATCGACGACACCGCGCTGGACCGCAACGCCGACGCGATCGCCTACGCGGTGTGGACGATCGCCGCGGCCGCCCCACCGGCGACGACGGTCTACGCCGACGACTTCGAGGCGGCGACCGGCTGGACCGTCGACCCGTCCGGCACCGACACCGCCACCTCCGGGCA